>NZ_CALFIG010000138.1 GCF_937876455.1 uncultured Flavobacterium sp. | reverse complement strand
ATTTGAAAAAAAGAGGATTCAAATTTGTAGGTTCTACAGTCGTTTATGCACACATGCAAGCCACCGGAATGGTTAACGACCATGTTCAAGATTGCTGGACTAGAAATTGATATTAATACCCAAACTAATTTATAAGATGGATCCATTACACGGAAAAACATTGCAACATATACTTGAACAACTTGTAGCGTATTATAAATTTGATACATTAGCAGAATTAATTCCTATCAATTGTTTTAAGAGTAATCCGTCTATAAAATCAAGTTTAACTTTTTTAAGGAAAACACCTTGGGCTAGAAAAAAAGTAGAGGAGTTGTATGTAAAAACGTTACCTAAATTTTAAGATTTTAATACCATCAAAAAATCTTCTCTTTCTATTTCAACACAGCCTAAACTAGCTAAATGGTCATTGTATACTTGACAATCGAGGAGTTTATAATTTGCTTTTTCTAATTGCTTCGCTAAATGAATAAAGGCAACTTTACTCGCATTTGAAACTTTTGAAAACATACTTTCTCCACAAAAAACATGCTCTAAATCGATGCCATACAAGCCGCCCACTAATTCCTCATTTTGCCACACTTCTACACTTTTTGCCACCCCTAATTCATTAAGTTTGCAATAGGCTTCTATCATTTCTTCGGTAATCCAAGTGCCTTCTTGTCCTTTTCTTGCTGTTTTTTGACAATTCGTAATTACTTCTTTGAATGCGGTATTAAAGGTTACTTTAAATTTGTTTTGATTCAATACATTTCGCATGCTTTTTGAAATTTTTAAATCTTCAAAAAACAATACCATCCGTTCATCTGGGCACCACCATAAAATAGGTTCGTCTTCATTAAACCAAGGAAAAATTCCGTTTTTGTAAGCCAATAGTAAACGTTCAGGAGATAAATCGCCACCAATAGCAATAATGCCTTCAGTTGAAGTTTCACTTGCAGGAGGAAAATATAATTCTTTGGTTAAAAAATACATTTTTTGAGAAAAAAAAGGAAAGAAGAAAGAGAAAAGAAAAAACCATTCTTACTATATTCGGAATGGTTTCTTTGTTCTAGCCTCTTTTTCTATAGTCTATTAAAAAGGTAAATCGTCGTGTTCGTTTTCATTAAAAGTAGTTGCAGGCTCAAACGCATCTGCAGCAGGCATAGGAGGCATTTCATTGTTTGTAGCTTGTTCTTGAGGAACATTATTAACAGCCATTCTTTCAATTCTCCAGCCTTGAATAGAGTTAAAATATTTGGTTTCACCTTGAGGGTTTACCCATTCTCTACCTCTTAAGTTGATAGAAACTTTTACTTGTTCGCCAACTTGGTAGCTATTCAAATCATCTACTTTTGCTTGAGTAAACTCAACTAAAATATGTTGAGGATATTGTTCTTCTGTTGTTACAACTAATTCTCTCTTTTTAAATGATGCACTAACCTCTTGTACAGGGTTAATTACTTTAATTTTACCAATTACTTCCATACTATTATTTTTTATTTTTGTGCTAATAATAATTTCCAAGCATCAAGTGCTTTTCCATTATCTACATATTCTTTTGCTTTTTGAAATTTTGTGTGCAAATCGTCGGCACTTAATACTGCTTTGACTTCAAAATTTTCTTTTACAAATATAGCAATTTCTTCTTCGGTTGGAATATTTTCAACTTGTGCCCAATAAATTTTTTCACACTTAAATTTTGGATTGCTAAGCTCATGTTGAATTTTGCCGTCATTCGTTAGTATTAATAAACCTTCGCTATCTTTATCCAGTCGGCCTGCCGCATAAAAGTTGGGTGTTGATATATAGGCGGAAAGTGTTTCTGTGTAAATATCACCAGTAAATTGACTGAGTACACCATAAGGTTTATTGAAAAGAATTATTTTTGCCACTAATTACCTAAACCTTTAATATTTTTATTGTGCCATGTGCTAAATCCATACACTTTAACATGTGTTGATATTGCTTCAAATTTTTCTGGTACCGCTTCTTTAATATCCGCAAGAAATAATTTTTTATCATGAGAATTCAAATGAGGAAATATTGTATTAACTAAATGAGGAGCAGCAAACGGTAAGGAATGAACATTCTGTATTGCCAGCGGCAAATC
>NZ_CALFIG010000137.1 GCF_937876455.1 uncultured Flavobacterium sp. | reverse complement strand
CGATCTCTCAACGGCCTAAGGCTAGGAGGCCAAAACGCTCCAAATGGTAATCCTGCAAACAACGGCTTTGGTGGCTTTCCTATAAACAACGGTCTTGGTGGCTTTAAGTTTCCTCAAAAGGGACAGACACAGCCCATAGGATGCGATGGAAAACCTTTTAATCCTGTTCAACGAGAAAAACAGGTAGATGTAATTCTAGACGGTCTAAAACTCAAGAAAAACTAACACAGATTAAGCAAAAAGCCTCGCCAAGAAAAAGGGAAGGGCTTTTTGATTTAGTGTAAGTTTAAAAACTTAGCCAGTGTGATTTTTGCTCACACACCAGCCGCTAAAATGTCATCCCTCGCTGCACTCAGGATGACCGAACTCAAAAAATAAAACATACAAAAAGAGATGCCTTTTAAAAAAGCATCTCTTTTATTATCTAATTGGCTTCTTGATGCTTCACTATATCCCTTAGCACCACTTTCTCTATGAGTACAATGAACAGCACTAGAAGTTTTATTTCTTTTCTGACCTCCTGATCCAGTACCTTTTGTGTAAGACCAGTCACAATCTTCTTTTGTTACTGAAAATAGTAATTCTTTTTCTTTTTTCATTCTCCCCCCTAAAAAATAAATTAAATTTTTTTAAGTGTCTTCATAATTTCCATTGTTAATTTTGGTGGAATTGCTTCACCTATAACATGTCTAATCATACTATCACTAGCCCATTCAGGAACACTCCAGTTATCTGGTAGTCCCATCAATCTAAATAATTCCAAATGAGTTAGTACTCTTGCATCAGAATAAAGTCCATTTTCTAATTTTCTTCCCGGATGTCCATTTTCTTGTCCTCCAAGACTACCATTGTTCATTGTGATAGTTGGTGCAGGTTTATCCCAACTCATCCGACTATAAGTTGATTTAAAACCTTTCATAGGTTGACAAGCAGGAGTTCCATCTTCATTAATGTATTCAGGAAGTGTAGTAGTTAAGTTTTCATTAATTTCTTTAATATTGTCATTAAAGTAATCTTTTACTAAAATTTCTTTAAATTTTCCAGTTGGTTTATTATCTTTTAGTATTTCAATATTAGCTTTATTATCAATCAAATTCCCCAAATCATCTTTTATATAAAGTGGGAACTTAGCCAACTTTAATGATTGCTTTCCATTAATTATTTGTTTTTTCATTCGAATTGTTTTAGGAAAATGAATTTCATTGTTTCTTGAACTGCAACCACTTGGAGTATGAGATAACCACAACACTTCATTTTCTGAGTGTTTCTTAGCATTGTGATAAGGAATATTTGTTTTTTCTCCATTTTTTAAGCTAGGTAAATCTCCTATTGCTTGTTCAACAGTAATCCATTTTTGTTTATGAGGATCATCCCAAGTATAAGTTTTTTTATATATTCTTGTAAATGCCCTTTTTCTATGTTGTGGAGTGCCAAAGTCTGCTGCATTAAATATATCAAATTTGATGTTATAATTTAATTTATCAGCAATTTGTTGGAGATATTCTTTTATTGTTATAATATCCCCATTTCCATAAGCATCTATTTTTGTTTTATACATTTGAGGGACATTTTCAATTAAAATAAATTCTGGGTTTAATTCTTCAATAGCCTTTACAACCCTTGTTATTAGAAGATTTCTTGGATCTTCTGACTCTTGTTT
Organism: uncultured Flavobacterium sp.; assembly: GCF_937876455.1. GTDB lineage: Bacteria > Bacteroidota > Bacteroidia > Flavobacteriales > Flavobacteriaceae > Flavobacterium. The sequence continues at coordinate 2,465 of NZ_CALFIG010000137.1, read as the reverse complement.
CCCTAATAAACTCATTCCTTGACATGGTGGTGTAGCAAGTATAAAGTTAATGTTTAATTTTTTAGAAGTTTCTATAATTTTTTTAAAAATTTCATCATTATTAATATCCCCATTAATAATTTCATGATTATTTTGATGTTTATAAAATTCACATCTATCTTTTAATAATTCATTTGCTAATTCTATTTGTTTATCTTCTTCTGAATTTAAATATGATAATTTAAATATTTGAGCAAAATAATCTTGCTCTATAGATAATAATTTTAACTTATCTTTTTGTTCTTGGGATAATTTAACTTCTATGCCAGTGTCCATTACACTCATTATTATCGCTTCTGCCCCTTTTCTTGAAAAAGCCCAATCCGAACTATTTTCTGGCAAATAACGTATTATTTTAGTAATAAATGATAAACATTTAAAAGCATCAAATTTATTACATTTTAAAAATGCTTGCGTCCCCTTAATTTTTAAAACAAAAGTATCTTTTATCATAAATAGCTCCTTTTTATGATTAAATTTAAATTAAATTACCTATAGCATTAGCTAATGCTCCAATATTTACTAAAGAAGATGGAGCAAATCCAAACTCAAAAGTAACGTCTTCTACCCTTTCATTTTCCTCATATCCCCCAAATGATGATAATAATATAAATATAGGATATTGAGTAGTAGTTATACTAGATGGATTTGTAACATTTAGGCTAAATACAATATTACCTATACTTTCTTGTAGAGTAGCTAAATTAGATAAAGTTTGAACAGTAGGAGACGCAGGGCTAAAGGAAACTTCTACGATCCCCAAATTACGTGATGGTGATTGATAAGTAATGAAATTACCATCTGTCATTCTTTGTAATTCAGCATTTTTGGGCTTTTGTGTAATATTAAATTTTTTATTTAATGCAAATTGTTGGAATATGATCGGACCAGTTATACCTATGGTTAATAATTTAGGAAGCAATGAAGCATTGGAAGGTACCATCGTATATACCGTATCCTTGGCTGTTGCATTTCCAACAATTGGAATATTAATAGACATTTTTTATTCTCCTTATAGTACAGTTGTTAAATTTACATTTATTTTTATAGGGGAACCAGCAAAAGTATACCATGCGTTAACGTTACTTAATGTCCTAGTAGATATATCTTCTGGACTTGCTGTTACTTGTGGAAAATAATATCCTTTATTATACAATATAGGCGTAAAATCATAACCTGCCTGTTGTATTAATTCTTGTTTTTGTGGGTTAGAAAGAGGAATATTATTCTGAATACATCCATTATATAAACCCTGAACAAATATGGGTTCAATTACAGCATTAATAATACTTAATTGATTATAAGGTATTGATTTTAGTGACTGCATAGTATTAGCTAAAGTTACTTGTATTTGGTCTGCTAACCACATATATCCTATAATAGTATCTGCATATCCATAATTACCGCCAATAACCCCAGTTTCAAACCATTTATAATTATTATTTCTGGTATTCAAATTACAATAAGAATTTGCACCATAAATATTAACCAATGTGTTTAAATCATTTTCATTTGTAATTATAGGAGATATTCCAGCAAAAGTGCAAGCATTAAGAGCTATCATACCATTATTAACAGAAAAATTAATTGATGCTAATACACCAGATACAGCAAATGGCAACCCTATTGTATCTTTACTACATATAATATACATAATTTGGGTATTAAATGTATATGGAATAACACTACTTTGCCCCCACCCAGCATTAATTAATGCAATTTGCATAGGGTTAATAATAGGAGAAGTAGGTAATATTTTATTATTTTGGGTATCGTAACACATTAATAAATATAAATATTTTTGTGAATTATTCCATGCTGTTAAACCTAATATGGTTGCATATGTATTATCAGAATTAATGTCAAAATTACAAATTATTGTAGCAAAATTATTTGTTAAATTAACTAAATTATCCATATTCTGTGCTGGAGTAAGCACATCGGATCCTTGTGATAATATAGCTCCTATAGATTGAGTAATTTTCATTTTTTGAGCTAATTTATCAGTAGAACCAGTTCCTGAATTAGTGATATACCCCACAGTGTTAGCATTGCTACTATTAAATGCGTTAGATATGGTAAATGCTTTAGTAATGCTGTCCCATTTGCAACTTACATTTACCCCTAACGCTGTAGCTCTTAATTGAGTTTGAATAATCGTAGCCATTGCATTAAAGCTATTTGCTAAATGTAAATCTATACCTGTTGCACTATAAACCGTTCCATTGAAAGTAACATTTAAAGTTCCAGCAGTTACTAATAACAGATCTGCAAAATCGCTAGTTAAAGATAATGAAGTTCCTCTAGTATAAGCATCTACATGTTCATCTATATATCTATAGAATAAAATACTACTTGGCTTCATTTGTGTCTTACTAGTGCCATTAAAATAAAAGATCGGAAGAGCGTCGTGTAGGGAAAGAGTG
>NZ_CALFIG010000136.1 GCF_937876455.1 uncultured Flavobacterium sp. | reverse complement strand
TTTGAAATATTTTGATTTTTAAGAAAAAGTATTAATTTGTTGTTGTCTCTAAATAATACCTCTTCATATTCATTCCCGTGAATAGTAACAGTATAATTTTTTACTTTCTCTAAAATGATTGCATTTCCTGATAAATATTTTAGTACTATTGGTTTATAGTTATATAAAACTATTACAAAAACAATTACGGAAAATATTATTAGAGTTATAATCTTCTTCATTTTTTACTTTATGTGATTTCTCCTTCGTCGAAATGACAAAGTTGTGTCTTTTTTCTTTAATCTTGCTTCTTTTTTCTAAAAAAAAAACTACAATTCATAAACCACCAAGCCATTTCTAAATTTTGGTTCAATATAGGTTGACTTTGGAGGCATAATTAAATTAGAATCGGCAATCGTTTTAATTTCTGTCATATTAGTAGGGTAGAGCATAAAACCCACTTCATATTCGCCTTCATCTACTAAATCTTTAATTACGGAAACGCTTTGTTTTCCAGGAATGTACTCAATACGTTCGTCGTTACGTAAATCTTCTATATCTAATAAGGGATGTAAAACCGTATCGTATAAAATTTGCGCATCTAAGTTTTCTAAAACAGAAGTAACCTTTTGATTTTGCTTATAAAACAACGCATAAAAACTCCCATCTAAATACATTCCAAATTCAAATTTATTTTGCGGTTTCCATAATTCTTGATCTTTAGGTTTGATGATAAAATGATCAGATAATTTTTTAATAAATTCGTCTTTGGTTAAACCGTTTAAATCTCTAATTATTCTATTGTATTCATATATTTTAACATTGCTTTCGGCAATTAGAAAGCTCATAAAATAATTCAAATTTTCGTTACCTAAATGTTTATCTTGCTCAAATAACAATTCAGCTGAAGCTGAACGGTGATGACCATCAGCAATGTATAAATTCGGAATGTTTTCAAAATGTTCTTGTAACCAATCTATTTCAGATTGTGTTTCAATCTTCCACAACGTATGTTTTTCCTTATTTGGAGTGGCAAATGCATAAATGGGATCGTGTTTTTTTTGCAATCCAATAAATGTATTGATAGCTACACTGTCTGGATAAGTAATTAAAACGGGTTCTGTATTAAAATGCGTTTGATGCAAATAATCTTTAAATAATTCTACCCGATAGTGTAACGTATCTTCATGCTTTTTGATGCGCCCTTTTTGGTAATCGTCTATAGATGCGCCAGCAATAATGCCTGTAAATACATGACCTTTAGATTGAATTTCATAAATGTAAAAAACGGGTTGTTCTTCATGGATTAAAATTTCCTCGTCTTTGAAGTCTTGATATTTGTGTGCAACACCTTTAAAACGCTTGTCTAAAGTAATCTTTTGAGTATTCGCATACGCTGGATGAATGACATGTAAAAACGAATACGGATTGAAACTTAACCAAGCCGCAAGTTCGGCAGAACTATAATCATCATATGTTCTGCACGTTACCAAAGCGACTTTATCAGGCGCTGGTCGAACTGCTTTAAAAGGTTTTATTTTTGCCATTTTTAAATGATTAGTAACTAGTAATTAGCTATTCACTAATTACTAATCACTTTTTACTTTATTTAGAAAATTGTTTTGAAACTTTTTCTGCTTTTTTACTTTCAGAATAATCATAGAATCCTTCACCCGATTTTACACCTAACTTTCCAGCCATTACCATATTTACTAATAACGGACAAGGTGCATATTTAGGGTTTTTAAATCCGTCGTACATTACATTTAGGATAGATAAACAAACGTCTAGACCAATAAAATCTGCTAATTGTAACGGTCCCATTGGGTGAGCCATTCCTAATTTCATCACGGTATCTATTTCAGATACGCCCGCCACGCCGTTATATAACGTTTCAATAGATTCGTTAATCATTGGCATTAAAATTCTGTTGGCTACGAAACCTGGATAATCGTTTACTTCAGTTGGTGTTTTACCTAATTTTACAGATAAATCCATAATGATTTTAGTCACTTCGTCAGAGGTAGAATACCCTCGTATGATTTCAACTAATTTCATAATTGGAACTGGATTCATAAAATGCATCCCAATAACTCGTTCTGGACGCACTACTTGAGCACCAATTTGAGTAATTGAAATAGAAGAGGTATTACTTGCTAAAATTACATTATGGTCGCAAATATCACTTAATTGCTTAAAGATGTTCATTTTAAGGGATACATTTTCAGTAGCAGCTTCCACAACTAAATCGCAACCCACCACACCATCTTTGATATCGGTATAAGTAATGATGTTTGAAATGGTTTTATGTTTGTCAGCTTCAGTGATGCTTCCTTTTGTTACCATTCTGTCTAAGTTAGCGGCAATAGTTGCCATTCCTTTTTCTAATGATTTCTCAGAAATATCAATTAATTTAACGGTAAATCCTGCTTGTGCAAAAGTATGAGCAATTCCGTTGCCCATCGTTCCTGCTCCTATTACTGCTATTTGTTTCATTATGTGTTTTGTTTCAAGTTTAATGTTTTAAGTTTTTGAAAAATTACTTTCCCATAGAATCTATAATCATATACGCTACACGCAGCGCTTCAGTTCCATCTTCTAAAGAAACAATAGGCGTAGTGTTATTGTTAATGGCATCTGCAAAAGATTCCAATTCATCTAAAATGGCATTGTTTGAATGTACGTTTGGATTGTCGAAATAAATTTGTTTTTTCACACCTTCTGCATTTTGTAAAATCATATCAAAATCCCCCGGAATTTCTGGTGCGTCTTGCATACGAACGACTTCGCAAATTTTATCTAAATAATCTACAGAAATGTAAGCGTCTTTTTGAAAGAAACGTGATTTACGCATATTTTTCATCGAGATACGACTGGCCGTAATGTTTGCTACACAACCGTTTTCAAATTCTAAACGCGCATTGGTAATGTCTGGAGAATCTGAAATTACAGCAACGCTACTGGCATTTACTGTTTTTACTTTCGATTTTACCACGCTTAAAATCGCATCAATATCGTGAATCATTAAATCTAAAACCACAGGAACATCGGTACCACGTGGGTTAAATTCTGCCAAGCGATGCGTCTCTATAAACATCGGTTTATTGATTTTGTCCTTCACAGCTGTAAAAGCTGGATTGAAACGCTCTACGTGACCCACTTGGCCTTTAATATTATACTTCTGGGCAAGCGCCATTATATTTTCTGCTTCTTCAACTGTTGTGGCAATTGGTTTTTCAATAAATATATGTTTTCCCGCTTCAATGGCTAGTTGTGCACATTCAAAATGTTGTAGCGTAGGTGTAACAATATCTACTACATCCACAGCAGCTATTAACTCAGCGATAGAATCAAATTTTTTATAACCAAATTCGGCAGCAACTTTAGTAGCATTTTCTTCAAAAGCATCGTAGAAACCAATTAATTCATATTTGTCAGATTGGTTTAATAATCTTAAATGTATTTTTCCCAAGTGTCCAGCGCCTAAAACGCCTATTTTTAGCATAGATAAAAATTTTATCAAAAGTACTAATTATTACATAAATTCCAATATTGAAAATCCAAATTCAAATGATATGGTAAAGTTGTATTATTTGAAATTTGGAATTTGCTTTTTGTTTTTTTAAAAGCTAATTTTACGAAATAAATTTTTACCCAAATTGAAAGATACAAATAAACATCAAGGACTTAGAAATCAGCTCGTAAAACAGTTGGAAGATAAAGGTATTACCGATAAAAATGTATTAGAAGCTATTTCAAAAGTACCCCGACATTTATTTTTAGATTCTAGTTTTGAAAATTTTGCCTATCAAGATAAAGCGTTTCCGATAGGTGCCGATCAAACGATTTCACAACCGTTTACGGTAGCTTTTCAAACCCAACTTTTAGATATCAAAAAAGGTGATAAAGTATTAGAAATAGGTACTGGGAGTGGGTATCAAACAGCGGTACTTTGTTTATTAGGTGCAAGTGTATATACTATTGAACGTCAAAATAAATTATTTAAAAAAGCGCAATTATTGTTGCCTAAATTAGGGTATAACCCAAAAAAGTTTGTGTTTGGAGATGGCTATAAAGGATTATCCGATGCTGCACCGTTTGATAGTATTATTGTAACAGCTGGCGCGCCATTTATTCCTCAGCCATTAATGGCACAACTAAAAATAGGTGGAAGATTAGTGATTCCTGTTGGGGAGAACGAACAAATAATGACTTTATTAGTTAGAAAAAATGAGAAACAATTTGAAAAACAAGAATTTGGAGATTTTAAATTTGTTCCGTTATTAGAAAATAAAAATTAATCCCGATAGTTCGGGATTAATTAGGTTTAATTATCGAAAGATATCTTTCCAAACATTCTTTTTCTGTTTGAGCGATCAACAATAAAAAATGTTCTTTATTGTTTTCAACTTGACATGCTTCTAAGGCATTGTAGTAGCTCATTCTACTTTCATGTGTGCCTTTTATATTTGCAATTACATAACCGTGTTGCAATAAAATCAAATTCATTAACAACCTAGAAGTTCTACCATTTCCATCTATAAAAGGATGAATGGTTACTAATCTTTCGTGCATTTCTGCAGCCAAAATTACAGGGTGCAAATTGTTTTTATTAGTTTGATACCAAATAAACAATTCTTCCATTTCTTTTGCTACTAAAAAAGGTTGCGGCGGCATGTGCGAACTTCCTTTTATCATCACTTGAACTTTTCTGTATTTTCCTGCATCTTCTGGATAAATTCCTCTTAATATTAAATTGTGAATGCATAAAATTTCACGTTCATTAATAGCGGTGTTTTTATCCATTAACTCTTTAATGTAAGCAATTGCCTCTTGATGATTTATTGCTTCAAGATGTTCACGCATACTTTTTCCCGAAATAGTTAACCCTTCATTAACAATTAAATCGGTTTCTTTTAAGGTTAATGTATTTCCTTCAATTTTATTACTTTCAAAAGTATATTCAAGTTCTAAAGCTTGTGATATTCTAAAACTATCATATTTTCTAAATTGATTCAATTCATTTTTTAAGGTATCAATTTCTTTTAAAATACGCTCTAATTTTTTTGATAGGGGCGCACGCTTAAAAGAAGCATAAAAGGCCATTTCTTCTTTTACTTGCAAAATAGCTTCATATACAAATTGATCGGTGCCAATTTCTGCATAGATTTTGTCTTTTAACCATGCAACAAGAAGAGTTTCATAAGCAATGTCTAAAATTTCGGCAAGCTTAAATAGATGTTCTTTGGTTGGTTTTCTAGTGCCATTTTCAAATTTACTAATCAATGCCTGATCGATACCAAGTGCTTGTGCAACATCTTTGGTTTTTAATTTTTTTTCAATGCGACGGTTTCTTAATAAATTTTTCATATTTAGATAATTATTAGTTTTTTATTGATAATATGGTATCGCTTATCTTCATAGGTTTTTGCTTGCGCAAACTTTTTGTTAATAGCGATTTCATAGGTATAATATCAGATGTGCAGTGTCATATAAAGCAATCATTATGTTATTTATTACGTACAAAAATGCTAACAATAAAATTGACTTTTATTGACATGACAAAATTAGTCATTTTTTAATTAAATAAAAATTTTTATAAAAATCTTTTACTACTTTTACAAAAAAAATAGAGAATATAATTTACATTTAAATTAAACGTATATGAAACGATTACTTGTTATTTGCCTTTTATCTGTAGTAGGTTTAGCTCAAGAAAGACCAAAATTAGTTGTTGGAATAGTTGTTGATCAAATGAAAATGGAATACTTATATCGTTTTTCAAATGATTTTTCGGAAAATGGATTTAAGCGACTCATGAATCAAGGCTATACGTTTCATAATGCACATTATAACTATATGCCTACCTATACTGCTCCAGGTCATGCGTCGGTTTATACGGGCACAACGCCTTCAGTTCATGGTATTGTAGGGAACGAGTGGTTTAATAAAGCCACAAGTAAAGAACTATATTGTACAGATGATGAAGCGGTTACCTTACTAGGTAATGGTGTGGAAAGCGAAGGTAAAATGTCACCAAAAAATTTGCAAGCTACCACCATAACAGATGAATTAAAATTAGCTACAAATTTTACAGGCAAGGTAATTGGCATTAGTATTAAGGATAGGGGAGCTATTTTACCTGCAGGACATTTTGCGGACTGGGCGTTTTGGTACAGTAAAACAGGAGAATTTGTTTCAAGTACATATTATGGGAAAGAATTACCAAAATGGGCAATACAATTTAATGCAGAAAAAAATTATTTAAAATACATAGATAAAGGTTGGGATTTACTTAAGCCAAAGGAAACCTATAATGAGAGTTTAACAGATAACAATCCTTATGAAGGGAAATTATTTAAGAAAACGCCTTTCTTTCCTTATAATTTAAAGGAAATGTATGAAGCTAATGATGCAGGAGTATTACGAACAAGTCCTTATGGGAATAATTTGTTAGTCGATTTTGCTAAAAAAACGATTGAAAATGAAAATCTTGGAAAAGATAATATAACAGACTTTTTAGCCGTTAGTTTTTCTTCTACAGATTATATTGGTCATGTTTTAGGGCCACGTTCTATTGAACTACAAGATACTTATTTGCGATTAGATGAAACGATTGCCGATTTCTTGACTTATTTAGATAAAACAGTAGGTAAAGGTAATTATTTAGTCTTTTTAACAGCAGATCATGCCGGAGCAGAAAATGTTACCTATCTTAAAGACAATAAATACAATGTAAGTAATTTGAATTCTAAAAATATAGAACAAACGATTAAAGAATATACGGAGCAAACGTTTGGTGAAAATTTACTACTGAATTATTCAAATTATAACATTTTTATTGATAAAACTAAAGCAAAACAGAAAGCATTAGACATTCAGGTTGTAAAAAGTGGGATAAAAAACTTTTTATTGACACAAGACTATATAAAAAATGTATATACGGAAGAACAAATTCAACAATCTTCACCCACAGACATGTATTTACAAGCTATTGCAAGAGGGTATGACCCTAAGCAAAACGGAGAGTTAATCATGTTATATAAACCGGGTTATGTAGAATACTCTTCAACAGGTACAACGCATGGTTCGCCTTATTCTTATGACACACATGTTCCTGTACTTTTTTATGGATGGAATATTCCTAAAGGAGAAAGTTTTGTTAAAAAATACATTACACAAATAGCACCAACATTGGCACAAAAACTCAAACTAACCATGCCTAACGGAACAGACTGTCAGGTTTTAGAAGAAGTTTTAATAAAATAAAAAAAGGCTCGTCGTTTAGATGAGCCTTTTTTGTAAAATTAAATTTAAACCTCAACCATAATTTGATTTTTCAAAATATCTTCAAATGTTTCACGTTCTCTGATTAAGTGACCTTTCCCGTCTTTCCATAATACTTCTGCAGGTTTTAGTCGAGAGTTGTAATTTGATGCCATTGAGAAACAATAAGCCCCTGCATTTCTAAAACATAAAATATCGCCTTCATGAATTTCTTGAATACGTCTATTGTTTGCAAAGGTGTCTGTTTCGCAAATGTAGCCCACAACCGAATAATAGCGCTCTTTTCCCTTAGGGTTTGAAAGGTTTTCAATGTGGTGTTGCGAGCCATAAAGCATAGGTCTAATTAAGTGATTAAAACCTGTGTCTACACCAGCAAAAACCGTTGAAGTAGTTTGTTTAACTACATTTACTTTAGCTAAGAAATAACCCGCTTCACTCACTAAAAATTTACCCGGTTCAAAAGCTAATGTAAGTGTACGCCCATATTCTTTTTCAAAAGCTAAAAAGCGTTTGGTTAATTTTCTTCCAAATTCTTCTACATTTGTTTCAATATCTCCTTTTGCATAAGGCACTTTAAATCCGCTTCCAAAATCAATAAAATCGAGCTCTTTAAAATGTTTTGCGGTTTCAAATAAAATTTCTGCAGCATATAAAAAAACATCAACGTCTAATATATCAGAACCTGTATGCATGTGAATACCATTGATGTGCATTCCAGTATTTTCGATAATGCGTAAAACATGAGGCAATTGATGAATAGAAATTCCAAATTTACTGTCAATATGACCAACAGAGATATTGGCATTTCCACCAGCCATTACATGCGGATTAATTCGAATACAAACCGGAATCGTTGGATGTTTAGTGCCAAACTGCTCTAAAATAGACAAGTTATCAATGTTAATTTGAACGCCTAATTGCGTTACCTCTTCTAATTCTTGAAGCGAAACCCCATTAGGTGTATATATTATTTCCTTAGGATTAAAACCCGCATGAAGTCCTAATTGTACTTCTTGAATAGATACGGTATCTAATCCAGAACCTAAATTTTTTAAACATTTTAAAATAGAAATATTGGACAAAGCTTTTACCGCATAATGAATTTTAAAGCGTTCAACTTTGCTAAAAGCTTTTGTTAATCGTTCGTATTGACTACTTATTTTGTTTGCTTCATATACATATAATGGAGTGCCAAATTCGTTTGCTAATGAAAGTAATTCTTGCTGTTGCATGATCATTTATTTTTTGGCAAAACTACGGTCTCTATTTTTATTTTTAAAATTAAATAACAAATATCAATAAAAAATAACAAAATGTTATAAAAATATAAATATACGTTTTTTAAAACTATACCAAATTACCTAAAAATATCATTAAATATTAGTCTGTTAGAAATTACTTTGTTATTTTTGTGGCACTTTTTAAAACAAGATTAACTCTTACATATTATGAATTTACACGAATATCAAGGTAAAAGTATATTAGCAAGCTACGGAGTACGTATACAACGTGGTTATGTAGCAAACAATGCTGAAGAAGCAGTTGAAAAAGCGAAACAGTTAACTGCAGAAACAGGAACGGGTTGGCATGTTATCAAAGCTCAAATCCATGCAGGTGGTAGAGGTAAAGGCGGTGGTGTGAAATTAGCTAAAAATTTAGACCAAGTTAAAGAAATCGCAGGTCAAATTATTGGTATGGATTTAATTACACCTCAAACACCTCCAACAGGTAAAAGAGTTCACAAAGTTTTAGTTGCTGAAGATGTATACTATCCAGGTGAATCTGAAACAAAAGAGTTTTACATGTCCGTATTGTTAAATAGAGGTAAAGGTCGTAATATGATTATGTATTCTACAGAAGGTGGAATGGATATTGAAGAAGTGGCGGAACATACTCCTCATTTAATTTTTACAGAAGAAATTGATCCTTCAGTTGGTTTACAAGGGTTTCAAGCACGTAGAATTGCTTTTAACTTAGGTTTGTCAGGTGAGGCTTTCAAAGAGATGGTAAAATTTGTTGATGCATTATACAAAGCTTACATCGGTTCTGATTCTTCTATGTTTGAAATTAATCCAGTATTAAAAACATCTGATAACAAAATAATGGCTGTTGATGCCAAAGTAACGTTAGATGATAATGCACTATACCGTCATGCTGATTTAGCTGAAATGAGAGACGTTACTGAAGAAAGACCAATTGAAGTAGAAGCGAAAGAAGCAGGATTAAATTATGTAGATCTTGACGGAACAGTAGGTTGTATGGTAAATGGTGCTGGTTTAGCAATGGCTACTATGGATTTAATTAAATATGCTGGTTTTGAACCTGCAAATTTCTTAGACGTAGGCGGTACAGCTGATGCAAAACGTGTAGAAACGGCATTCCGTATTATCTTAAAAGACCCAAATGTAAAAGCAATTTTAATCAACATATTTGGTGGTATTGTTCGTTGTGACCGTGTAGCACAAGGTGTTGTTGATGCTTATAAAAACATGGGCGACGCTATTAAAGTGCCTATCATTGTTCGTTTACAAGGTACAAATGCAGAGTTAGCCAAAGAATTAATTGACAACTCAGGTATGCCAATTTTATCAGCTGTTCAATTCCAAGAAGCAGCAGATCAAGTAAAAGCGGCTTTATCTTAATACAATTCGAATTTATTTTATATATTTATCCCGACTTAGGTCGGGATTTTTATTTTAGACCTAAAAAAAAGGGGGATTAGCTCATTTGGCTAGAGCGCTACGCTGGCAGCGTAGAGGCGACCGGTTCGAATCCGGTATTCTCCACGAAGTTAGTATTTCTTGCGAAATGTAATCGTGAATTTATTTTATTTTTTGCAATAGTGTAAAAGGCGCCGTTAGTGGCTGTTATTTTTTCGTTTCATTCTTTTTTCTGCCCTTTTTGTTTCTTTTTGTTTTCGTTGCCATTCCCAAATTTTATGTTGAATGATTCCAAGACTAATAATTGAAAATCCTTTTATTGGCTTTTTAAGTTCTTGTGGAATATTCCATTCAGAATTTTGTTTAT
>NZ_CALFIG010000135.1 GCF_937876455.1 uncultured Flavobacterium sp. | reverse complement strand
TTTTTCATTTGACTCTCCTTTCTCACAGGCAGTGCCGGTATTTCATTCTGTCATACTTTTTGCCTTTAAATTGGCCAGTCCACCTAGCCCATGTGCTGTAGCTTTTCCACTTCATTTCAAAGCCTCAACACAAGACCTTAGCCAAGCGTAAATTTCAGGCAAAAAGCCACAGTACGCTTTTGCGCCCCTTCGTACTGTTTATGCCATAATAAATTACCGGAAGCTACTTAACATAATCACGAATTATAGATTCGCTTCGCATTTTTTTGGTATACCTATTTTTTTAGTTTTCTTTTTTTAGGTATCGTTTCTAAAAAAGAAGCGAATCAATTGGAACATGAATCACACTTTTCTAAGCAACTTACACCGTCTTTAAACCTTTTAAAAGGTTGTATAGTAGAACGTGTAAAACCATCTGCTTATTACACTAAATATGTTGTAGAAATTGAACAAACAAATGGTTATGAAACTATTGGAAAATTACTTGTTTTTGTGCCTAAAAAGAACTCACATCACCTTACAATTGGAACAAAAATTACAATTAAAGGAAAACCTATCTTTATTGAACCCGTCTATAATCCTTATCAGTTTGATTATACGAACTACTTAAATAATCAAAATATTTATCATTCTTTAGCGCTAAAAGAAAACGCTAAAATTGAACTTCAAAAAGCTAAAAATTGGAGACACTTTATATTTAAAATAAAAGAAACGTTATTAGAACAATTAAAAACTTATAAGCTAACAGAAGATGATTACAATTTAATAGCCGCTCTAGTCTTTGGAGAACGAACCACGCTGTCAGCTGAAGTAACAAAAAATTATACCCAAACAGGGGTCATACATATTTTAGCTATCTCCGGTTTACACATTGCATTGTTTTACTCGATTATTCTAGGATTCTTAAACCCACTAAAGAAATACAAAAAAGGAAAACTTATTATTTTTTGTTGCAGTTTACTTATACTATGGGGCTATGCCTTGCTTACAGGTTTAGCTGCATCTATACTTCGTGCTGTAGTAGTATTTAGTTTAATTGCTTACGGAAAATTAAAAAATAGATCCATTAATATGGGGAATATTTTAGCTACTTCAGCCTTTATCATTTTACTATATAACCCTAATTATCTTTTTGATATTGGATTTCAACTAAGCTATGCCGCAGTACTTTCTTTGGTACTCTTTCAACCTATTATTTCAAAATTATCCTATTCTAAATATATCATTCTATTAAAAATAAAGCAACTAGTACTTGTAACCTTAGTAGCTCAAATAGGTGTTTTACCTTTGAGTCTTTATTATTTTGGTCAATTTCCACTCCTTTTTTTGGTGACTAATTTAGTTGTTATTCCGCTTTCAAGTGCACTTTTAGTTATTGGTTTGTGTTTAGTACCCATTAGTTTTTTACCCGAAACAATTCGTGTTTTTTTTGGCACCATTACCTCTTTCCTAATTAAATTAATGAATGGTTTTACAGCTTGGATTTGCCAATTTGATACCTTTATAATTCAAAACATTGCTTTTCATTCCTTACTTGTCATTACAGCGTACTTGCTCATTTGTGCCCTATATTTATATGCCATAGAATCGACTAAAACAAAATTCAAATGGGTACTAATCTGTGTTTTTATTTTTCAAATGAGTTATATCTATCTATTTTATTATACGAATCCTAAAAACGAATTTGTAATTTTCAATACGTACAAAAACTCGTTAGTGGCATTGAAAAATAACAAAGAAGTACAATTCTTAACGAATAATAAAAAATCAACCGAACAAACAGCTACAGATTACGTACGAAAAAATTTCATTCAAAAAGCTTCTTTTACACCCTTAGAAAATACGCTTTACTACAAATATAAAATTCTTTGTATAGATAGCTCGGGAGTATATAAAACCTCTATTTTACCTGAACTTATTTTGCTCACACAATCACCTAAAATAAATTTGGAACGTCTAATTGAACAACTTCATCCTAAAGAAATAATTGCCGATGGTTCAAATTATGCATCCTACGTAAAAAAATGGAAAGAAACGTGTATAAAACAAAAAATCCCTTTTCATGCAACTGCCGAAAAGGGATTGTATAGTATCAGATAATTTTATTGCTTATTTTTCATAATTTGATTAGCGCTTTCTAACCAAACTGTAGGTCCACCAGCTAAATATCCTTGACTGCCAAAATTATTGAGATTTACTTTATTATCTGTTGTTTTTGTTGGCGTTACAAAATAAAGTGTTGGAAATCCTCTTACTTGAAGCATTTGCATCAATTGTTGGTTTTGGGCTTTTAAATTACCATCTTGAGGCGTATTTCTTGGAAAATCTAATTCTACTAATACAACATTTTCTGTTGCCCATTTAGCAAATTCTGCTGTTTTTAATACTTCTTTTTGTAAACGAATGCACCATCCACACCAATCAGAACCAGTAAAAAACAACAATAATGGTTTTTTCTCTTTGATGGCTATATCGGCTGCCTTACTTACGTCTGTATGCCATGTCAATTCTTGTGCCTGACTGCACACAGAAAACAGGATAAAAAACAATAGAAATAACGATTTTTTCATTTTCTTATTTTTGTCAAAAATACAATTTTAAATATAAATTTTATTTTACTTCTTGCATTAATTTTTTGATAAAAGGTGAAATTGCAATTAAAACAATTCCTGCAACTAAAGCATAAATTGCTAATTGTTGGTAACCCTCTGCATAGGTGTTTAATTTTTCTAAATTTGTCATGTTTTTAGAAGCACTTGCAATATTCGCACCTAATAACCCTGCAAAATATTGCCCATAAGCGCTTGCTAAAAACCACATTCCCATAATAACTGCTTGTGTTTTTTGTGGCGATAATTTGGTCATGGCGCTCATGCCAATTGGAGATAAGCACAATTCACCAAATGTGATAATAAACCATCCAAAAGTAAATATTCCTAAAGATGTCTTTCCTTTTAAATCTGCAAAAAATTGGGTGTAATAAAATATCCAAAAACCACCTGCTAAAAATAAAAAGGCCAAGCCAAATTTAATGATGGTGTTTGGTTCCATTTTTCTTTTTGCCAACCACAACCAAACTAAACCTACCAAGGCTGCAAAGCCAATTACAAATAAGGAGTTTGCAGAATTATTTACACCATTCGGGCTTAATTGTACTCCAGCAATCGTGTTGTTCAAATTATTTGCTGCAAACAAACTTAGTGAACCGCCACTTTGCTCAAAAAAGGCCCAAAAGAAGATGGAAAAAATAATAAAAACCAATGCCGCTAGCAATTTTTTATTTTCTGAGATTGAGAAATTTTTCATTTCATAAAACAAATACAAAATAGAAGCAGGTCCAATAAACATCATAAAATAATCGGTATACTTCGTATTTGCAACCATGACGATAATGATGGGAATTACGAATAAAGACCCTAAATAGGTTGCTATTTCTAAAATTTTTCTTTTAGAAGTCGCTAATTCTTGCAATGGCGAAAGGCCTATAGTACTTAACGTTTTTTGTGTTTGAGTAAATGTTAATAAGCTAATAATCATTACAAGAGCGGCAAAACCAAAACCAACATTCCATCGTAAATGTACTGGAACTAAGGATTGCCACATTGATCCTTCGGCAACAGCGATACAAACATAACCACCAATTAATGCTCCTAGATTTACTCCCATATAGAAAAATGAAAATCCAGCATCGCGTCTTGGATCGTCTACTTTGTATAATTGACCTACCATTGAAGAGATATTGGGTTTAAAAAATCCAGTCCCCACAATGGTAAAACTTATTCCAATAAAAAAGAAATTTTTTGGATCGATTGCCAAAATAATACTGCCTAAAATCATTAGAATTCCACCCCAAAAAAGTGATTTTCTTAGACCTAAAATTTTATCAGCAAATAAACCTCCAATGAATGTAAAAGCATATACCCAGGCTTGCGTGGCTCCATATTGTAAATTAGCCGTTTTTTCATCCATAGCTAAATGATTTACCATGAAAACGACTAACATGCCGCGCATTCCGTAAAAACAAAAACGCTCCCACATTTCGCTAAAGAATAAATACCACAACTGTTTTGGGTATTTCCCTTTAAAATTTTGAATTTGTTCTATTGATTGATTGTTTTCCATTAGTTTATACCTCTTTCTTTCATTACGGCATTCAATTTTTTTAATAACGCAAACATTAATAGTGTTGCAAATAACAACAAGCCAAAGTTTACCCAAAAGAAATCTGCCTTATTATCATAGGAATCCCACATAGAAGCTAAAACTCCTGATAATTTATTACCAATAGATGTGGCTAAAAACCATCCTCCCATCATTAATGAAGTAATATTTACTGGACTTAATTTTGAAACTACAGATAAGCCCATTGGAGAAAGAAGTAATTCGCCTATAGTAATTACACCATAATTAGCAAACAACCACAATACACTTACTTTTTCTGAACCGTTATTCCCTGCTTTCACTGCCAAAACCATAACAAGTACAGACAAAGCAGAAATTAATAATCCAAAAGCAATTTTTGTAGGTGTAGAAGGTTCTTTCTTTCTACTTCTCAAAAACGTAAAAAAAGCTACTATTAATGGCGTTAAAACGATTACCCAAAACGGATTAATTGACTGGCTCAAATTTGACGCCCAAACTGATATTTTAGCACCTTCTTTTGGTAATTTTTCAGCATTGACATTTCTAAAATACAATGGATAATCGACTTCTTTTAGCACCTCTCCATTTTCTTTTTGAATACGGAAAGCGTTATCATAAACAGCTACAGTATCTTTTGTATATTCTAATTCTTTTGTCAAATAAATTTTATCCGTAACTGTTTTTGAAATTCCAGTAACTTCTCTATCAGTATATTTATCTCCCCAATTATTTAACGCCGAGCCATTTAATTTAAATACCGCCCAAAATAAAATTACAACCGCAAAAATTGCTAACAAAGCACCAATAGGTCGTTTTTCATCTTCTTTAGCGCGAAAATATAAGCTCGAATAGAATAAGACCACGGGAATACATGCAAAAATAAAAGCATCTGTACTGTCTGAACCAAAAATAAAAGCATCTGGATTTGCATCTGAAGCAACACCCTTTATTAGCCAACCGATAACACCAAAAATAACTGAGGGTAGTAAAATAAAAAGGACAATTTTTGAAAATGGCATATCACCTTCTTGAATTCCTTTCTTCACTGTTTTGTCTCCATAGTGTTTTGTTCCCAAAAGGAAAACGATTACACCGATGAACATTCCAACTCCTGCCGCCATAAAGGCATATTGCCAACCTAATAAAATTTGTAAAGCAGCACCAAAAAAGTTACAAATAAATGCTCCAACATTGATTCCCATATAGAAAATGTTGTAGCCTTCATCTTTCTTCTCTTTATATTGGTCTTCGTTGTAGAAATTTCCCAGTAAAGTTGAGATATTTGGTTTAAAAAATCCATTTCCTACAATTACTAAAGTCATGGCTAAATAAAGCATTGGCAAACTATGAATTCCCATCATAAAATAACCTGCACCCATCATTATTCCACCAATTACAATTGATTTTTTATAACCAAGATATCTGTCTGCAACTAATCCACCAATGAAAGGTGTTAAAAATACCAAAGCAATAAAAGTTCCATATAAATCGGAAGCTTCTTTTTCTGTCATTGCAAATCCGGCTTCTACATCTTTAAGATAGAGCGTAAAAATTCCAATCATTAAATAATAACCAAAACGTTCCCACATTTCAGATAAAAATAAGTACGGCAATGCTTTAGGATGACTTTTCCACATAATAATTCAATTTAAAAAAAAGAAATTGATTTAGATAGCAACGTTATATGAGGTAAACACTTTTTGAGCAGAGTTACAGTATCCAGTGGGTGTGGTTAAGTTTGTGGGCTAAGCTAGGCCTGGGGGCATGACGGCTGCGTTGTTCCGGATGTTGATAATGTTGGCGGGTAGTAACCAAAATGTGTAATG
>NZ_CALFIG010000134.1 GCF_937876455.1 uncultured Flavobacterium sp. | reverse complement strand
CAAAAGTTAACAACCCTTGGAGTACAATTGGTATTGCAACATCGGTACTTCAATATGAAGATAAATCAATATTTTTGGGGCATCTTACAAATAGAATAGGAAATCTATATGTGTTTACTTCAGCATTAAGTAAAGAAACTACCAATTTTCAAAACGCTCCTTTAATTGTCCCTACTTTTTTCAACATGGGGCAACATAATTTGAGTTCAGGACTAACGGCCTTTACTATTGGAGAATCTAATTCATATAGTATAAACGAAACTATTGCTAAAGACAACGTATTAACGGTTTCAAATGCCTCTTCTAGTTTTATTCCAATGCAACAAATATTAAACACTAAAATAAAACTTACATTTGGAAATTATCCTGAAATAGCTGGTAATTATCAAATAATGAAAGACAAAGAAATATTAAACAATATTAGCTTCAATTATCCTAGATCTGAAAGTAATTTAGAAACCGTAAACGAAACTTATTTTGATGCTTGTACGGAAGTAAATTCAATTGCCACATTTTTTAATGACATACATTCTAACCGTTCAAATAACGAAATTTGGAGATTTTTTATCCTCGCCACGCTACTCTTCTTAATTACTGAACTACTAATCCAAAAACTAATAAAATAGTGAAAAGCTAAAAAACTAAACGTATGAATATAGTTCTAAAAAACGCTACTATCCTTGAAAAAAACAATCCATTTAACACCCAAAAAGTGGATATTGAAATTACTGATGGTGTGCTGTCAAAAATTGGTACAAACTTAGTTATCAAAGAAGGTTATACAACTGTTGAAAAAGAAAATCTTCATGTATCTACTGGGTGGGTTGATACGCAAGTAGTATTTGGTGAACCTGGTTTTGAAACAACAGAAACCATAAAAAATGGGTTGCACGTTGCTGCTAAAAGTGGTTTTACAGATGTTTTTGTACATTCTAACACCAATCCTTCGATTGACAATCAGGCAGTAATACATTTGATACAAAACAAAGGATTAGGGCAAGCTACACAACTTCACCTTGTGGGAACTTTAACAAAAAATGCAGAAGGAAATGAATTAGCTGAATTGTTTGATATGAAAAATGCCGGAGCAATTGCTTTTGGAGATTACAAAAAAACACTTACAAACGCTAATTTACTTAAAATTGCTTTACAATATACGCAAGACTTTAACGGATTAGTTTTTGCTTTTCCAATGAATAAAGATATTAAAGGAAAAGGATTTGTAAATGAAGGTGTTGTTAGTACTAAATTAGGAATGAAAGGAATTCCTGCACTAGCAGAACTAGTTGAGTTAACTAGAAATATAGCCCTATTAAGCTATACAGGTGGTAAAATGCATGTGCCTACAATATCTTGTGCTGAATCTGTTGCATTGATTAAAGAAGCAAAATTAAAAGGATTAAGCATAACGTGTGGCGTATCTATAAATAATTTAGTTTTGAACGAAAATGAAATCACTGATTTTAATACGGACACTAAAGTATATCCTCCTCTTCGTAGTGAACAAGATAGAGTAGCTTTAATTGAAGGTGTAAAAGACGGAACCATTGACGTAATTACTTCTGACCATTGCCCTGTAAATATTGAAAATAAAAGAATTGAATATGATTTAGCCGCTTATGGTTCCATCGGTTTAGAAAGTATATTTGGCGCCTTAAATCAAGTCGTACCTCTTGAAATAAGTATTGAAAAATTAACAAATGGGCACCAATTTTTAAATGAAAAGTCTGAAATTGCAGTAGGTCAAAAAGCAAAATTAACATTGTTTAACCCTGATACGCACTGGACTTTTGAATCAAAAAATATACTGTCTTTCTCAAAAAACGCGATCATGCTAGGAAAAAAGATGAAAGGTGAAGTCTATGGGGTAATTAACACTAATTCGATTCAAATCTAATGAAGAAAATAATTTTTGGGGCACTCATTGCCTATTTTGGAGTTATTGGAGTAATTATAGCAGCGGCAATAAATAGTGAGAAAAAAGATGCGTTTATTTCTTTTCATTTAAGACAAGCTACTTTTATTACTAGTATAATTTTATGCTTAAATTTTATGAATTTACAACATGATAATACTACTTTTAGAATTATTATTTGGACCCTTTCATTATCCTTAAAATGTATCGGTTTATATAGTGTTACACAATGTAAAATGATTTCAATTCCAGTAATTGGAAATCTAGCACAAAAAATATTTAAAAGTTTATAAGATGAGCTTACACTATTTAGTCAAAGAACCAAAAGAAATTCTGGCTAGTAATCCTGCCTTGCTTTTGCTTCATGGTTATGGCAGTAATGAAGAAGATTTATTTTCATTTGCTTCACAACTACCTGAAAATTATTATATTATTTCGGCAAGAGCACCATACAATTTAGACGGATATGGACATGCCTGGTATGCTATAAACTTTGATGCTGATGAAAACAAATTTTCTGATAATGAACAAGCTAAAACTTCTATTCAGTTAATTGCTGATTTTATAAACGAAATCACGAAAAAATTTCCTATTAATCCCGCTGACGTAAATCTAATTGGTTTTAGTCAAGGTGCCATTTTAAGCTATGGTGTAGCTTTTCATTATCCTGAAAAAATTAAACGTATTGTGGCGCTAAGTGGCTATTTAAATGAACAACTATTACCTGATACTTTCGATGTAAACACGATGCATCATTTAGGATTTTTTGCCTCTCACGGAACAGTTGACCAAGTGATTCCTGTAGAATGGGCAAGAAAAACAAAACCTTATTTAGAAAAATTAGGATTACCTATTATGTATAAAGAATACCCCGTAGGTCATGGTGTAGCTCCTCAAAATTTTTGGGATTTTAAAACATGGTTGGAACAGGAGTAAATGCAATTACTTTTCCTCTTGTTCATCACTTTCAATAACTTTTCTATCAACCGCTAATGCTGGTTTAAAAAGGACTTTATTATTGTATAAAAGTGAATAACCTCCTTTTGCTTTTAATTCAAAATCCTTAAACATA
>NZ_CALFIG010000133.1 GCF_937876455.1 uncultured Flavobacterium sp. | reverse complement strand
CTGTAATATAATTAACATACCAAGAAATTTCATCACTATGGCCTTCTATAACCACTTTAAAAGGAGCTTCCGGATTTATTACACCTACAGCCGTTCCATAAATATCTGTAATAAATTCATCTACATAGGGCTTTAAATAATTCATCCAAATTTTCTGTCCCTCACTTTCATATCCTGTTGGAGATGGATTGTTTAAATACGTCTCTAAAAATGATAAAGAGGTTTTAGTAAGTATGCTTTTTTTGCTCATATTTAATTATTTTTGGCTAAAATAAAAAATTGGCATCAGACTTGCTATTAATTTTTATAATTTTACAGTAACATTTTTAGAAATTAATTATTTAAAAAATCTTAAAAATGAAAAACACTTATGTAATCGTGATGATGTTCATGCTTATTTCAGCAACTAATTTTGCGCAAAATGGTTCTGGAGTAACAGATACTATAGAATATATAAAAGATTCAGATACCATTAAAGAAATACTAATTGAAGAAGTATTGATTTCTGATGAATATGCTATTAAGCTAACCAAGGAAGAGCGCGAACAAATAAAATTATTATACAAAAGAGTACGTGTAGTGTATCCGTATGCTAAGCTAACTGCCGAAAAGTTAATTCAAATTAACAAAACAATGGCGAGTTTAAAAACAGAAAAAGAAAAGAAAAAGTATTTCAAAATCGCTGAAAAGTACTTAAATGATGAATTTGAACCAAAACTTAAAAAATTGTCACAAAAACAAGGACAAATTTTAATAAAATTAATTCATAGACAAACAGGAATCACAACATATGATTTAATAAAAGAATATAAAAGTGGTTGGAAGGCATTTTGGTCTAATAAAACAGCTCGTTTGTTCAATATAGATTTAAAACGTGAATACGATCCTATGGAGGTGCCAGAGGATTACTACATTGAAACATTTTTAAATCAATGTTTTGAAGAAGGTAAACTACCAAAACAACCCGCTGCTCATCCTTTAAATCCAGACGATCTTTTGTCAAATTGGATTCAAAAAAACAAAATAAAAGTGGATGCAGAAAAAGCAAAAGCAAAGGAAAAATAACCAGCTATTCCCGTGTTTCACTGTAGTTGTCTTTGTTAAAAATGGCACAC
>NZ_CALFIG010000132.1 GCF_937876455.1 uncultured Flavobacterium sp. | reverse complement strand
TACACCTGCCACAATAATTGGATACCATAATCCTTCTAAGTATGGCTTATCGAATGGTGCTGCTAAACCAGCTTCTAATGCTTTTTCGTTTGCCGATTTTGCATTGGTTGCTAAGTATGTAGCAATTGCAGGTAACAAACCACCGAAGATTCCATTTCCAATATGGTATGGCAACGACATAGATGTGTATCTGATTTTGGTTGGGAACATTTCTACTAAGAAAGCAGCAATTGGTCCGTATACCATTGTTACAAAGATAACTTGGATAAAAATCATTAAAACTAAAAACCACATAGTTGAACTTGTAATGTTTTTAACTACAGCAACATTTGGTTTTTCACTTATACCATTGATGTGAGATTTATGTTTTGCTTCTCCTGATGTAAATTTATTTAATGCAACCGAAATCGTATCTACTTTTCCTGGTTTTTCATCTTTTTTCAAGTCATTTTTAACTTTAATTACATTTACAACCGCTTTTCCGCTGTCTCCAGCTGTTTCAAATTTAATCCAATGCTCATTTTTAGCTTCTGCCTTTGCATCAAAATCAACTACATTTGCTAAATACAAAGTGTCTGTTTTTGTATAATGGAATTTTGCACCTGATTGATATAAAGTATCTGATTTTAAATCAACAAATACTTTAGATGTTTTAATTGTAGGATCTTTTTTGTCTTTTTCAGTTTTAAAGGTAGCAACTTTATCGCCTAAAACTTTACAACTATCTAACACTACTTGATCCCCTTTTGAAACCATTGTTTTTGCATCCGTAGATTGGAACATTGTTCTGTAGATTGGTCTGTAAGCTAAAATAGCAATTAACATACCTCCCATCATAATTACTTTTCTACCTATTTTATCACTTAACCATCCAAAGAAAATAAAGAAAGGTGTACCTATTACTAATGCAATACCTAATAAAGTTTCTACTTGAGCCGCATCAATACATTGAACTGTTTTTAAGAAGTTCATTGCGTAGAATTGTCCTGTGTACCAAACTACACCTTGTCCCATTGTAGCACCAAATAATGCCAATAAAACAAATTTTAAATTGTATTTATTACCAAAACTTTCTTTTAAAGGGTTCGTTGCTGTTTTACCTTCTGCTTTTGCTTTTGCAAATTCAGGAGATTCATGCATGTTTTTTCTAATTTGTACAGAAACAAATACCATTAATATTGAAACCCAAAACGGTACTCTCCATCCCCAATCATCAAATTGTTCTTTCGATAAAAATGATTTAGTGGCTAAAATAACTAACAACGAAACAAATAAACCAACAGTAGCTGTTGTTTGAATCCATGCTGTCCAATATCCTTTTTCGCCTTTAGGTGCGTGTTCTGCTACATACGTAGCTGCTCCACCATATTCACCTCCAAGTGCTAAACCTTGCAATAATCTTAATATTAAGACTAAGATAGGTGCAGCATAGCCAATTGTTTCATAACCTGGTATACAACCAATTAAGAAAGTAGCACCTCCCATTAACAATAACGTTACCATAAATGTGTATTTACGGCCAATTAAGTCTCCTAATCTTCCGAAGAATAATGCACCAAATGGTCTCACAACAAAACCAGCAGCAAATGTTGCTAATGTTGATAAAAATGCCGCAGTAGGATTATCAGAAGGGAAAAATTTTGTTGATAATACTACGGCCAAACTTCCAAAAATATAGAAGTCATACCACTCGATCATTGTACCCATAGAGGATGCAGAAATAACTTTCCAAATCCCTGTCGTTTTTTTGTCGCTCATAATTTATTTAGTTTTAGTTTATTAATTATTAAAATGAGTAAACACAAGAAACCATAGCTCTAAAATAACTCACGTCTTTTAAGTTTGTTGTTGCTTTACCATGTAAATCAGCATCACCCCAAGTTGCACTTGTTAATTCTAACTCAGGTGTAACTCTAAATTTGTTCTTTTTGAAATCAACTCTTCCAGAAACTCTCCAAACATTATCAACAACTCTAGTTCCGGTAGTAGATAAGCCTCTCATATATATTTGAGCCATAGTACCTGCAGCATTTGATGAGCCATTATTTTTAGTTGTTCCAAAGAATAAACCTGGTGCTATTGATTTACCATTGCTAGCAATATCTACCCAAAATGAAGTTGTTTTTGTAGGATCGTATGTCTGAATCCCTGCTGCATTAACAGAACCTGTAAAACCTCCTAACATCACTAAATTATATAAATTTCCACCTGAAATTCCGTAAGCCTTAATAGAGAATTTATCATTTGCATATTTCGCATATCCAAATAAAGTGGAACTATTCACTTTTTCTGTTGTAACTAAGTTTGTTGCACTAACTGTAAGTGGTTGCATAGATTTATATTCAAGTCCCGCACCAAGCAAAAGGTTTTTACCTTTAAATTGAAATACTCCATTTAAGCTTGGAATGGCTGAATTAATTGACGCCGCATTTTGAGTTGCTCCAGTTACTCCAGTAGCTGTAAATTCTCTTTCTTTATAAGCTGTAAAAGCAAATGAGAATTCTTTAGTGAAGTTTTGTTTTAATTTAACTTGAGACGCCCATCCAAAAGGATTAAACATAATTCCTGTACTGAAATTTGCTACACCTGGAAATACTTCAGGTATAAATGTAGGATACCAAGTTTGTCCCATTGTTAAAGAGGTTTTAGACCAGTCCATAGAAACATAGGCATGTCTTAAACGTAGCAACCCTATTGAAGATTCTGTATTACCAAAGAAATCACCTTCTAAGGTTCCACTCATTTTAGCACCCCATACATCTGGTCCTTTAACTTTTACACCTAATCTAGAAACAACTGATAAGAAATTTGATTGCCCAACAGCATTCATATCTTTCCCATTTGCATCTAGTGCAACATCTAAAGGATATAAATTAAGGTTGTATTCTCTTACTTGAGCAGATTTTCTAGTGTCCCAAATATAATCTGTTCTGATGAAACCATAAAGGCTAACATCCCATTCTTTCGCTGCAGGAGGCGCAGCAGTTGTCGTAGTTGTTGTTTGTGCAACTCCTGTAAATGAAGCAGCTAAAAAACAGTACATTAAAATTTTTTTCATAATTTCAAATAATTGGTTAGTAATTTGATTTTGTTTGGACTAAATTCCAAAAAAAAGAGTATGAAAAAAATTATAATATATATTTTTGTTAACTACTATAGTTAATCTTTAAAACGTTCCCATTTAATGAGCATAAATTTATCACCTAATTCAGTAATAATCATACCAGCACCAGACAACCTTTCTTTGTTTTTTAAGAATTCCACTAATTCTAAATGGTTAAATATTTTATAGGTTGGATGGTAATTAGGGTGTGGCGGTTTTTTTATTTTAAATTCTTTTACCCAGTTACTTATAGAAACATGAGAAACACCAATAATACGTTCTATTTCTCTAAAACTTAAACCTTCAAGATATAACTGCAACGCTTTAGTAACGTAGTAATCATCTATCTTCTTTCCTAACTTATTAACTGTGAAATAGTAATTGCAAGATTTGCACAAAAATCTTTGTCTTTCTTTGATAATACCACTTTTAACAATATTGTTATTTTGGCATTTCGGGCAACTTAAAATATCCATATATATATAATTTGCATAAATATATTATTTTAGCAAATATATA
>NZ_CALFIG010000131.1 GCF_937876455.1 uncultured Flavobacterium sp. | reverse complement strand
ATATATAATAATATAGATGATAATACAATGAAAAGGAACTGATAATGCAATGAAAATACATCCTACACATGAAACAATCCATTAAACAGATCATGTCGGACAATGGATACCCGGAAGGGCATATCGTCAGGGAGCGATGTAAGCACACCCCAGTACCATTCAACACCCTCACCGAACACGGGGGAACTATACCGACTGAGAAGGATATTGTACCTACCGACAGCATTTCTCCCACTGACCCCACCCTCATCCGAGATACCCCAGAGTGGAATGAAGCAGTACGGAATATCGACAGCCATAAAACACCTATATCCCACGAACTACTTATGACGCTTACCAAAGAAGAGGCACATCATCTTACGCAGCATGGACAATTGACACTATGTGACTTGGTACAAAGAATGCACGGGAAAAGATGTGATATCCCTCCATCGCCTCCTACCCCTTGGACGGATAATGAAGTGACCGGATATTAACCAAAAAAAATAATCACATGAAACTACACAAAAAATCAGAATGGTTTGTCTTAGATAAACCACTTGCAGAACCAAACGAAAAATGGAACGATAATGACAAATATCATATCGAAAGATTGGTCAAAGAAGACGGTACTATTGTATGGTTTGGATGTTCCATTAATTGGAGAAAAGAACCCAATGGAAACTGGACAGAACTTGCTACCAACTACGATGCTAAACCATTAGAGAAATATCTACCTGAAATTGTATATGGTAAAGATAGAATCTACTGGAAAGAATGTCCTGAACCAATCTATGAGGCTATGAGAAGGGATGTCGTGGGGTTATGAGCAACTGGTACATAGGACAACGGATTGTGGCGATTAGAGATCACAGCCAAGGAGTGTTTAAAAGAGGGGATGAGTTTACGATTAAGGGATTGAAACAAAGACCATGTGGCTGTAATGGTTTATTAATTGATATTGGGTATAAAGCCCTATCTGCAACGGATAGTTGTTGTTATTGCCCAGACCGAAGACGTAATCTTGATGGAGTTTGGTGGTATAGTGATGCTATGTTCGCTCCCCTCGATGAACTGGAACAGGCTATTTCTGAGCTGTTGGAGGAAACAGATGTGGTGGTGAAATAGCCCCCCCCCTATGGGCCCGAATAGGTATATTGAATAGTATGTATTTGAGTGTTATATTGTTATCAGTGGGCCCGTTTTTACTGAGGTACGGGTGGGCTTCGTTAGGTACGGGTGGAAGGCAATACACCAATTTAAAAAGTCGGTCGGTGTTTTAAACTCCCCCCTCCCCAGTTCGATAATTGTCGAAAAAATTAGTATATTTGCACCGATAACCCGAACAAAATGAATAATTCCTTTATAATCAATGCGGTATTGACACTAAGACGAGCAACCGAGAGTTGCAACATGACAGACCGGAAAGGGAAAAGGCGCAATAAAAGGTCATGATGAGGGGAAGAGGCACAGGAAAAGAGAGAAGGGAAGACATAAACTGCCAATACTTTGAGGTATGCAGATAGATAAAGTTTCAACCCAAGTAACCAAACAAAAGAGGCAATATAATGCCGAAAAGAAAGTACACACAACGGACGATAACTTTGCAATTGCAAACATGATCTACTGTAAATCTGCTTTAGATGTGTTCAGATTTAATGTAAAGAGTGCAATTTTATCGGCGGGAAGTTCTGTTAATTCCTTTTTCAAGCAGTTAAATGCAACAGGATTAAAGATAGACCGCTGCAATTTTATTTCAGGTAATTTACGTTTCTTTCCTTCAATATTGTGGGTTGGGACCTTTGCCCGCTGTTTAGGGCTGCAAACACACCAGCTGCTTGACCCATCTTTGCCCGACAAACTGGCAAGCGGTGAAGTAGTTGTTAAAATCCAATTTTTACCACCAAAGGACGGGGAGTAAAACAACCAACAAGAACACGCACTTTCCACGACTTCTCCCCAAAACACGCCGTCACTTTTTGCCCAAAAACGGCAACGTATTGATAACCAGTAAAAACATATTGTAATAATACAATATCTTATTAGAATCGTCCTAACACCTCAGCGGACGACCTGCGTATATTTGTACCGTACAATTTAACAACATAACGACATGAAGAACCAATACATCGACATAAGCCCCGAAAAATTTCAAAGTATTGACTTTTCCAAATTTAAGCAAGTCAAAAGGCATTCACTTACACAAAAGGACATTCCATTTATAGCGTTTATGAAAATGCCACACAAGGAGCGCAAAGAAGTTACTTCCGGATTATATTATAAGGACGGCTACTTAATAGAGGTTATTTCATTCAGGGGTAAGTCGGCGGTCACTTGTCAAAAACTATACAAGGCACAAATAGAAATTTACGAGGCACAATAAAACACCATGACCCACACGAACACGCCCTACAAAGGGTATATAATTCAACTATAAACCATTTAACAACATAACGACATGGAACAATTCACTAACAGATTCGGAGAAATACAAACTAACTGGACGAGCCACAAACACCCTGATAACCCTAATTTTATGCAGGTTGTTAAGTATATGCACATTCAGTTTCCAGACGGCAGGAATCACCTTTATTGGAGATTAGCAAACTCATCCGCAAACGACAAGCATTTAATCCATCATATCACATTGGAGGAGGCAAAATCAAAATTTGTCGATACTCCTGAGGTAGAACTAACTGAAGAAGACTTCCAGAACTGGCTAAAGTCAAGGCAATAAAATAAATACATAACGCCATGAGCACGATAACGAAGCACTTCAAGACCATGAAACAGGCAGAAAGCTACCAGAACAAACTGTATAATGTTTTTCCTTATTGCGTCCTTATTTCCTTTCCTATTTTTAGCGAAGAGGGTACATATACTTGGGAGGTATCAATTTAACAAACCATTTAACAACATAACGACATGAAAACGCCAACAATTGAATTAATTTGTGACTCACATCACGGTATTTATTGTCCTCAGTTTGTAATGGAACAAATTAGAGACAAACAATTAATCTGTAAAAACTACAATGAAGTTGAAAAGTATTTCAACGACCTTTCAACACCTGATAATGAATTTTACTGGGACGCATGGAACGACCTGATGATTAACGCCATATTACTGGATAAAGACGGGAACGAGTATTACATTGATCAATCTGATGATGTTTGGGTTGTGCCAGTAGGGACAAGTTTTGAAGATTATATCAACTAACAATATAACGACATGGCACACGTCAAAACCATTACACAAGGAACTAAAAGAGTAGATATAACTACTTTCAATAAAAACTATTATTTAACCGTATTCACTTATCAATTTAACAAGTGGATGGTAACGGGAACAACAACCGAAGTGATAACTTATAAAAACAGAGCAATTCAAGCCGCAAAACATTTAATATCACACTAATAAAACTATAACGAGTCAAACAAACACTAATACATAACGACATGAGAATCCAAACCAAAGAACAGCGCACACAAATAAGAGCAGCACAATTTAACAGGCTAATTGCAGCAGGTTACACCCGTGAAGATTACAAAACGCTGCAAATTTTTACCAACACCGCCGAACTACTTTTGAAGATTTTCAAGGGCACGAGCACCAACCCACTTACATACACACGGTTCAGAACAATTGACCGGATGCAGGAGGTTGTAAAGGTATATAAAGACGGTGCAGACCGCTCAGAGGCATGGAAAGCCGAGCAAAAAGAACGCAATAAAGGTAAAAGCAGCAGCCACGCAGCCACAGCAGCAGCAATAAAAGCTGAACTAAAAGCAG
>NZ_CALFIG010000130.1 GCF_937876455.1 uncultured Flavobacterium sp. | reverse complement strand
GAATAGCGAAACGCAAACCTTCTTCCATCGCAACAGGGGCAATCAACTTGACCACCATCTTGATGTTATCGCCTGGCATCACCATCTCAACACCAGCTGGTAATTCTACTTCTCCCGTCACGTCAGTCGTACGGCAGTAAAATTGTGGGCGATATCCTTTGAAAAATGGCGTATGTCTTCCACCTTCTTCTTTCGACAACACATACACTTCTGCTTCAAATTTCGTGTGGGGCGTAATACTACCAGGCTTGGCTAACACTTGTCCACGTTCCACATCTTCTCGTTTCGTGCCGCGCAATAATACACCCACATTGTCGCCAGCTCGACCTTCATCCAACAATTTACGGAACATTTCTACGCCCGTACAAATTGTCTTCGTCGTCGCCTTAATACCGACAATTTCTAATTCTTCACCAACCTTAACTATTCCGCGCTCAATTCGGCCTGTCACCACCGTGCCACGACCTGAAATCGAGAATACATCTTCAATCGGCATCAAAAAGGTTTGATCAATTGGCCGTTCTGGAATCGGAATATACTCATCCATCACCGCCGCTAATTTGATAATCGATGGAACGCCTATCTCACTCTTATCACCTTCCAACGCTTTCAATGCACTACCCGTCACAATCGGCGTCTTATCACCAGGAAATTGATACTGCGTTAACAAATCTCTTACTTCCATTTCCACTAATTCTAATAATTCTTTGTCGTCTACCATGTCGGCTTTATTCAAAAACACAACAATGTACGGTACGCCTACTTGGTGTGACAACAGAATATGTTCTCGTGTTTGAGGCATTGGACCATCTGCAGCTGATACAACGAGTATCGCTCCGTCCATTTGCGCAGCACCTGTAATCATGTTCTTAACATAGTCAGCGTGACCAGGACAATCCACGTGCGCATAGTGCCTTTTATCTGTTTCATATTCCACGTGCGCAGTAGAAATTGTAATACCCCTTTCTCTCTCTTCTGGAGCCCCGTCAATATCATCATATTTTTTTTCTTGTGCTTGTCCTTTTTTGGCAAGAACTTTAGTAATCGCAGCTGTTAAAGAGGTTTTTCCATGGTCAACGTGTCCGATGGTACCAATATTACAGTGCGGTTTATTCCTTTCAAATTTTTGTTTAGCCATAACCTTAATCTCCTGAAAGTTTATTACAAATCAACATCAAATAATTTAATTACACTTTTTACCCACATCATCCGAATAAATGGAGCGGGTGATGGGAATCGAACCCACGTAGCCAGCTTGGAAGGCTGGAGCTCTACCATTGAGCTACACCCGCATAAAACACTAAAAGGAGTGGAGGGAGTAGGATTTGAACCTACGAACGCTTGCGCGGGCAGATTTACAGTCTGCTGCCTTTGACCAACTCGACCATCCCTCCAAAATACAAACCTACAGATTCGTATACACAATTGATTTTAGTAAATTAAAGATTACTATATGTCAACACATAAATTAAATTTATTCTTATGCTACACGCCAAAACTATAAAAAAAAGAATCACGCTATACGGAAAACACCCATGCATTTCTGCTCTACTCAACCCAAGAAGAATTTGTTATGAACTATTTGTAACTAAATCATCTCACGAAGAAAATAAAGACTTAATAGAGAAAGTATCAAATTCGAGAACCATAAAGATACACGAAATAGAAAGTGAGAAATTTAATTCAATATTAGCAAAAAATTCTCTTCATCAAGGTTTTGCCCTAACAGTAGAAC
>NZ_CALFIG010000129.1 GCF_937876455.1 uncultured Flavobacterium sp. | reverse complement strand
TCTTTCCCTACACGACGCTCTTCCGATCTCAGCTTTCCCTCCATAACAGATGAGCATGTGGCACCTGAAGGAAAAGAAGCCGCTATATTTTTAATTCCATTAGCCACAGATTTAAAAGACACTCCTGAGTTAAGAGAATTATACTTTGAAAAAATAATTTCAAGATTTGAACACATTACTAATCAAAATGTAAGAAATAATATTATCTTTAAAGAATCTTTCTGTGTCAATGATTTTAAAGAACAATACAATTCTTATAAAGGTAATGCATACGGATTGGCGAACACCTTATTACAAACCGCATTTTTAAGACCAAAATTAAAAAGCTCAAAAGTGCAAAATTTATATTTCACCGGACAATTAACTGTACCTGGACCTGGTGTTCCGCCTTCATTAATTTCAGGAAAATTAGTTGCTAACCTCATCAAAAAATACGAATAAATGAAAGCATTATTTGACACCGTTTCTTTTACCTGTAGTGTAAACGTAACAAAAGCATACAGCACTTCTTTTTCATCTGCTGTAAAAATGCTTGGTCCTTCGATAAGACAAGACATTTATAATATTTATGGATTTGTGCGTTTTGCTGACGAAATTGTAGATAGTTTTCATGGCTATGACAAACAAGTTTTATTAGATAAGTTTGAAGCCGATTTAAACGAAGCTATTACTACAAAAATAAGCCTTAATCCTATTTTAAACTCGTTCCAAAACACAGTAAATAAATACAATATTCCTTATGAATTAATTGCAGCTTTTATGAAAAGTATGCGTCAAGATTTACATCAAGAAATTTATACTACTAGAGAGGAATACCAAGAATACATTTATGGAAGTGCCGATGTGGTAGGGCTTATGTGTTTAAAAGTTTTTGTAAATGGTGACGAAAACAAATATAACAAACTGAAAGATGGTGCCATGCGATTAGGTTCGGCTTTTCAAAAAGTTAATTTTTTACGCGATTTAAAAGCCGATTTTGAGGAATTAAACAGAAGTTATTTTCCTAATACAAATATTACTCATTTAGATGAATTTTCTAAAAAAGAAATCATAGACGACATTGAAGCCGATTTTAATGCCGCTTATGAAGCTATTAAAGAACTGCCTATCGAAGCGCGATTTGGTGTTTATACCGCTTATAGATATTACAAACGCTTACTAAAAAAATTAAAAGCTACACCTTCTACCGAAATTAAAAATACACGCATTAGAGTTCCTGATTATCAAAAAGTGGAGCTTCTTGCGAGATGTTATGTGAAATTTAGATTAAATTTACTTTAAAATTAACTAACTATGTGGATATATATTGCTGTCTTTTTTGCAACTTTTTTTATGATGGAATTTATGGCTTGGTTTACGCATAAATTCATTATGCATGGATTTTTATGGGTATTACACGCCGATCATCATAAAAAAGACCACGATTCTTGGTTTGAACGAAATGATGCTTTTTTTATTTTTTATGCCGTAGTGAGCATTATATTTTTCTTACTTTGGCAAAATAATATTTTAGAAATAGGTTTAGCCATTGGATTAGGTATTTTCGCTTATGGTTTCACTTATTTTATGGTACACGACATTTTCATTCATCAGCGATTTAAATTGTTTAGAAATGCTAATCATAAATATGCACGTGCCTTAAGACGCGCGCACAAAATGCACCACAAACACATTGGCAAAGAAGATGG
The DNA here is from genome assembly GCF_937876455.1 of uncultured Flavobacterium sp. Classification (GTDB taxonomy): domain Bacteria; phylum Bacteroidota; class Bacteroidia; order Flavobacteriales; family Flavobacteriaceae; genus Flavobacterium. Next base: position 1,227 of record NZ_CALFIG010000129.1, on the reverse strand, counting down.
TGAATGTTTTGGCATGCTCCTTTTTCCTTGGAAACATTATAAAAACGCCTAGCTTAATAAATACTATATTTGTTTAAAGCAATCTATAAAACAAGATAAATAGTTCAGCTATTGATGTATTGCTACATGAGTATGAATCATAATAAACTAAACAATGGCGAGTATTAATCCACATATAAACTTTAACGGGAATGCAGAAGAGGCTTTTCACTTTTACCAATCAATATTTGGAGGAGAATTCACAAAAATCATACGCTTTAAAGATATAGCAAGTGACGAATATCCCGTTGCAGAAAACGAAGCTGCTAAAATTATGCACATTACATTATCATTTGGTTCTAATAAATTAATGGCTAATGATGTACCCGCAAGTATGGGACAAGTAAGTGAACAGGAAAATAGGTCAAAAATATATATTAACGCTGAGAGCCGAGAAGAAGCAACACGTTTTTTCAACGGTCTTTCTAAAAACGGAACCATAGAAGTACCCCTTGTAGATACACTTGGCGATTCTTGTTTTGCTATGTTTAGAGATAAATTTGGAATTGAATGGATTATAGATTTTACATCTACAAATAGTTAAAAAAATAATAGATTATAAAAAAAGCCTATCTTCACGATAGGCTTTTGATTTTATATAATTACTTCTTTTGTTTCTCTTTCTCTTTTTTAGTATTTACAATATCTAAAACAGGTTGTAATTGCTCTATATTAATAGAAGATTTTTGAAGAAGTTTTAAAAATTCCATTGCGTTTTCAGGCTTCATATCATTACCAAGCACACGAACTACGGTGAAACCTAAATCATTTTTATTACCAAACAATACCAACTCATCTATTTCATTCTCACTTCCTACCAACATAATTGAAGCATTTTTACCTTGTCCATTTAACTTAATCAAGGGCTGAAAAACCGTGTCTTTTAATAAATCTTTTACTTCTTGAACCTCTTTTTGATAAGCCATATTATTTTTGCCATCTTTCTTAAAAGCAATTACATTTACTTTGTCAAAAGAAGCTAAAGTCGCCTTTTCTGAAGGTGTCAATTTTTTAGTATCAATATTAAACAAAGAAGAAGAAACATCTTAAAAAAGAGGTCATTATCAGACTAGTTTATTGAATTATACCAACAAATTTACTTCGGTATTTTCACTTCATACCCAAGTAAATGTGAGACCTCATAAAAAAAGTGCCATTAAGAGCAGCCAAATCTAAGATAAATTCTGA
>NZ_CALFIG010000128.1 GCF_937876455.1 uncultured Flavobacterium sp. | reverse complement strand
TATATTTATATAAAGTACCCCCGTAGGTGTTTATATATTATATAAGTGTGTGTGATGAGTACCCCCTAGTCGACACCTTTCCAACTTAGCCTTCCGCCTGTACCCCCTGATAGATGGAAGGGATTAAAGCAAAATAACACTTGTGCAAAGGGGAGCACTCTAACAACAAAAAAACATTAAAAGAACATGGAAACAATTGAAAAGATTGCCTACAAAGGTAAGACAAAAGCCCAAATCATTGAATTATTGAAAGCAATGGATCCTGCACAGCCATTGGAAATCACTCTTGCAAATGGTGAAGTAAAAACCACTACAGCAGGAGAAGAACTTCCAATTGCAGAAGCAATGCCAGCTATTTCTAACAATTTCACTGTAAGTAGTGATGTGCCAAACAGATTGGTGATACCAACTGCTAATGTGCCAGCAACACGTAATGTGGAATGCTTCATTAATGAAGTGAGTGGTCCATTGAAAAGCAGAACCAGTGACAGGGAATATCGTATGATCACTTATACAACAATAGGTGAAAATGCTACCACTGAAGCAAGGCCTGTAAGTGAGGGATTCTATAAAGCAGGTACAAACCAATCAAAGTTTGCACAAGGTAAGCATGTTATCATGACATTACAGACTGCAGTGAAAGGTAAAACACAGTGGATTAATAACACTGTAAATCCACCACAATTGGAAACTCACACACAGGATGGTGAATCAGTGAGCAACATCACTTATGCAGTGGATGATTTTGCAAACAGAGCAGAACTGGTTGGTAATATACTAACAAAGTATAAGGATGAGCCAGGACTGTTGAATGCCATGGCAACAGTGTTTGCAGGACAGAAGCTAACAAGCTAATTCCATCAAGTATATGGTAGGGAGGACATTTTTGTCTCTCCCTTTTTACCTTGGAAAGTGGTATAGGGAACTTTCTAAACACAGGGGCAGTTTACGCTGCCCTTGTATTTATATACATATATATATAATATTAACGCATCACTCTAGTTTCCCAAGGACTAGCTATTATATGCTATTTAGACCTGAATCAGGTATAATCCAATAATAGAATGCGGAGGGGTATAATAATATATTATGAGCAAACTATCAAAATGTGCTAAGCGTTGGGCATTACAATCACAACGTAGAAAGAATAATAAGGCTAAATGGCTGGAAAAGAGACAATTACAGACAGCTAAACAAAGAGAATTAGGCCTATTACAATAATAGAAAACATCATCTGCGATCTCATACGGAGACACAGTGTTATAGGAGGATGGTCTCTTTCACCTTTTCCTATATAAGATGTCACATTATAACTGTCCAACACAGCCAATGGACACAATCTTTGCTTTAATCGATAATGCTTACGTTATGTATTGATGTAAACAGGACGGGAAGGGAGAAATACATCTATTGTCTTCTCCTTTCCTTGATTTAATGTGAAATTAGTCTATATTGTATACATTCAGTGTCGGCTAAACAACACCCAAAACATTCCAACAACATCAAATCACAGCCTTACAGTGTAAAAGATGCCCATTATATAACTAATAAACACTATATGTTTAAATTTAATTAAACTACACTGCATAAACATTTATATTATGAATCATATTACACCAATTAACCAACAAGCTTATATATTAAACAAGAAGCTTATTATTAAAACAGGTAATTCTAACGCTAGTATAGATGTAACACTGTTAAAACAGAGGATAGATGAACACTACCGCAATCCTCATTTTGCATCATCATTATTATTAGATTTTGATACAGACGATGTTGAGACAGGCAATCCTTATAATAATATACGTCATGAATTGGATAAATTCTGGAATGAATATCGCTGGATATGCAATAGATTCTTTAACACCATATTATATGGATCTATAATCACACTTTTATTTATTATAGTTTGTGGAGTGATATCTGGCACATCTAATATTAATTATCTCAACATGATGTTAATCATATATACTATATATCTTAGTATATTTATAGTGATCAAACTCTTAAAACTCTTAAAACCAAAGCTCTGTAAAAAAATAGAGTGGAAATGGAAACAATAAAATTATGCTTATGTCACACAAGATAAACTTTGAAGATTTAAATGGCTTCGAAGCAAGACATTGTTTAGCCATGTCTACAGCCGATAACAAAAGATTATTCATTGTAACTATTGCTGGTAATAGCGCACCGCCAAGTTATGAAATAAGAAATCTTAAAGGAAAAATATTACTCAATCCATTAACATTACGTTCTGCTATAGAACAATATAATTCCATTAAAAATGAAGAAAATCAAACTTCCAACAATAATAATGGTGTGTATTATGACAATAACACTATTTGTGATGCTGTGGCTTAGTTGTTTCTTTAATTAATTATTTAAAATCATTCTCATGAAAAGAAATTCATGGTACACAAAGCTAATTAGTCATCCAATAAAAGGAAGATAGTCTGAGTGCAGAGGGATAAAGTTGTCTGCTACTTTATAATGCAGATAGTTGTACATAAATTCAGTTGTACAATGATAACAAACTGTAAATAAAAAAACTCAATAACATTCCAAGATGTTGAGGACACCAGTTTTTCTTTGATATTGAGTTATAAGTGATTTATAACAATATTAATTTTTGGTTGAAAGTAAATAATAAACCTATAAGAAATTAATGTAGACAGTAGGATACTCGTAAAAGAGTCCAAGAAACTCTAAGTAATTGAGTCTGTCATATCAAAGTTTTAGGTGTAAAACACAGTTGCAAAATTAAACTAATGCAACAAATAGTAGGTAATTGTCCTACAAATCATTTAGCTGTAGGCATATAGCTATCTAAAATAACACCAGTAATTACTTCTACTGTTGTTAGATTACTATTCAAGACTATAAGCATCAATCAAGGTGTGTGATAGTGAATGTCTTATTATTATGTAACAAAAATTAATTGCTGAAGGATTAACTCAAAATGTAGTAAATATGAGTTAGTAGATAGGCGTTTGTTATCCTCGCATTGGGAAACATCCTATAAAAATTGCCGTTATTCTTATACCGTTATTATAAGAACTTAAACAACAACACAGAATGTACAGATTAGAACTCTCAATTCTAATTAACTGAAAGCACCTTGAGAAAGTGTGAATAGGTTCTACAATTAATTAAGGCTTATAACCATTAATTGTAGTATGTGTTGTTGTTTATTTTACTAATGCAGCTATTGTAGTAATACAATAAGAGTCCAAAGCCTCTATAAATGCAGATGGGTAAAATAGAGTAAACTATTCAAATCAGGTGTTCAACACTACCTATATTAAAGTGTGTTGTAAAACAAAAACTTAAAGCCGTGTTATTTGTAACTCACAATCCAGTACAAAGAGTTTCTCATTCTGTAATTAATCATCCAAAACATTTTTGTGTTGAATTTAAATGTTTAATTACAGGAAGAACTAAAGTAGAATATTACGCTGTTCCTTTAACTAAAAAGGAAATTGAAGCTGAATATGATTATATTAGTTTCTAAACTCTAAAGTTGTAGGTAATCTATAAACCTTCATTTTTTACTAATTCAAAAAAACATGAACAAGTCAAGAGAACTCTTCTTGTTATTTCCCGACCAAGAAGTTATTCCACAGGGATATTGTCGTATTTATGCTTTTACAAGTATGAATGATGAACCACCATATAAAATGTGTACCTTTTGGGGTACAGGTAATAAATATGGTGAAGTTTATGAAGAAGATGGTGAAAGTTTATTTTACTATTTGATTCGTAAACAAGACGCTCAAAAGTTTGTACAGATGAATAATAATCAAGAAAAAGGTCGTCTTGAGGATATTTATCAATACACTTTAGAGCGTAATTATGGTGATAATAACTTGAATAATCAAGATATTGAAGTCATAGCGAAGAGTAACAATCGTAAACCTAAAGTTAGGTATATGAAAGTTGCTCCTTATACGACTACAAAAGGATTGGATTTAGATGGTAATACTGTTACCATTAAACAATCTAATATTCCTTGCCAAGTAGTTGGTAAAATAATCGTTTAATTTTTTATCATGTAACTCAAGCAACTCTTAGCGAGAACTCGCAACAAAATAAGCAGTAGTTAGACCTACTATTGCTTACTTGTAATGTAGCCTACATTTATGTAGAGTGTTCCAAGCCACTATAAATACAGAGGACAAGTTTTTATTAATTCACTTAAAAAATCAGCTCCCAGTTTGAAATATAATTGGGAGCAAGGTAGTTTTTTAATGTACCATTCTCACGTAGATATGAAGACTTCTTATCCAACTATATCCCTTTTTGTCTAGGTTGGTATTACGTTAAAAGGCAATCGTAAGTAAGATGTGA
>NZ_CALFIG010000127.1 GCF_937876455.1 uncultured Flavobacterium sp. | reverse complement strand
GTTACGAATTGGCGGGCTAATTGCTCGGCTTGCATCGGGTTAATTTCCGTGTTTTGGCGGTGTTGTTCCCATTCTTTGTGAGCTTCTTTAATTAGGCGTTGTTTAAGAGCCTCGGCTTGTGCTTCAATAGCATTAATGAATACTTTTTCCATGTTGTTGTGTTTTAATCCTCGTTAATTGTTTCTAGTTCTTCTAATGTAAGATAGTTAGGGTTTTTACCATACCAAAGGGCGCAAATAATGCGGTCTCGGTCGGCGCAAAGGGGGTACTCCCCAAATGTCCGGTAATACTTCTCGCTTAGTTCTTCGGCTGTCATTGTTTTTAACTTTTCCATATGTCGGTGTGTTTTAGAAGTTATCAAAAAAGTAAATAATTTGCTCTTTGTTTAATCCGTGTAGCCAGTTTTGCATTGTTAGCGCTTTAAGAAACTTGGCCTTGTGTTTTGTTGGCATCGCTTTAAACATTGTTTCAGCAGAAGCCAAACCTGTTTTATTAGCTTCGTTTACAATTAGCGTGTAATATTGCTGCGGTGTTTTTAGGTCGTAAAATAAAAGTAGTTTTTCCATGTTATTGGTTTTTAATCGTTTAACTTTCTTAAATTGTAAGGTATTGCATCTAAATAATAGTCGCAAGTGTAGCCAAGTGGTTTTAATGCTTCTACTAGCTTAGCACAATTTTCGTACCCGTCCATATCCTCGGCCAATGTAAATTCATTTAGCACGTCCACTACGGGCGGCGGTAATAGTTCAGGGTGTTTGAATAGGTCTTGCATGGCTTTATGGTTTTATAGTCCGTTATCAGCATCAGAGGGCAGGCAGTTGGGCGCTTCTTCATCTCCTCCTGTTGTTTCTTCCCAGTCCTGCTCCATTTGGTTAATAACGTCTTGGTAAAATTCGTACTTTTTATAGTTCTTATCTTCGGCGGCGCTATCTCTTAAAATGCGCGCGTATTGTTCGGGGCTTGTTAGCTTTGCGGTTTTATAGATACGGTTAATTTCTGCCCATACTTTGGCTGCGTATTGTTGGTGTGTCATGGCTTAATAGTATTTAAAATGCCTGCAAAAATCGGGTTTACATGGCTGTTATCACTTACATGCTCGTTTAGGTTTCTAATATTAGAGCCACAACGCCCGCAAAAATCCTTGTCATGTTCTGAGGGTGTAAAGTAGTGCTGTTTGCCTTTAATTATCGTGTCATTGAAATAAAGGCTTACAAATGGGGCGTTATTGCTTTTATAGTACAAATGAACGCACTCTCTTTCGGGGTCGAATGTTAGGCCAATTTTTTTAACAGTTTCCGCGCCGTTAATTATCCAGCTTTCTTTGCCCTCTTTTGTTTCAACGGTAAAAAAGTAGCTTAATTTGTTTTTTACAGTTGTTACTCGACTATATTCGGGTTTTATATGGTTTTCAATGTACAATTTTTGTCCTACCTCAATTTTAGTTTTGAGTTGGTTCATATTTTCGAATTTCGTTGTCATGGCTTTAGAATAGTTTAGTTTGTGTAAATTGTTGTTTTAGTACATTAATTACTGCATGGTAACCTGCTTTAGATTTCGGCACGTCTTTACCTGTTACTATTTTAATGATAGTTTGGCGGCGTGTTTTGTTTGCATCTCCTGCAAGTAACATAGAGGCGTTAAATTCAAAGCTCTGTGGGTTTTCTTCGTGAAACTCTGCAAGCATATTTATTATGTCGGTTGTTTCCATGTGTTTAGATGGTTTTTAGAGTGTATATCCTGCTTTGATTAGAGCTTCTTTAGCTTTGTTAATAGTACCTTTTATTGCTAGGCTGTGCGTTTCTGTTTCAAGCCTGTCAAGTATTAAACTTAAAGCCTCTGCAAGGTCGGGCGCTGCTGCAATTAATTGGGCGTTGGCTTTGGCTTCTTCGCTTTGGTTTGGAGTCCATCCTATTTGTATGCCTTCGGCCTCAATAGAAAAAACTTTCATTAATACGCTACTTGTTACTGGTTTTGATACCCAAGGTGCGGGGGTGTAATTTGGTGCTTTCATGTGTTTTAGTGTTTTATTGGTTAAATAGTACGCTATTTTTGTCCTCACTTAATCTAATAGTATCGAATGTAGAGCGAAGCCCTGCCTGTACAAATAGGGTAGTTTGCGGGTTTTTTTGCTGCGCTGCTGCCTGTAAAAATTGGGCTTTTGTCTGCGTTTCGGGCGTTAACAAGTGCGCAAAGTTTGGCAACTGGTCAACAAATAACATATTTAAGTTAGTTGGCTTCATGGTTATTTGATTAGTAGGTAAATACTACCTGAGTTTGTGAGGTATATGTGAATTAGTTCTTTAAGATCGTCTGTATAATCAATGTCTAATAATTTGGCGGACTTCGGCAGTTCTTTTTGGTGGTTCACTTGTTTGCCTGTATATTGGCGTTTGCATCCTTGTATTGTTATCATGGCCTAAAAGTGGTTTAAAAATAGTGTTAGTGCGTTTTGCGTTGTTGTTGTCCGCTTTATTTCTCCGTTTTGCATTTCTATGTATAAATAGATTTTATCGGGTTCTATTTCATAAATTTGGCGGCGGGTGTTTGTTTCCTCGTTCCTGCGGTCGCAAAGTATTTTTTTAGTTCTTTGTACGTCCTGCAATATTTCGGGCGTTAAACTATTAAGATATTTTTGTGCTGGTGTCATGGTATTAACGTGTTTTAGTTTGTGTTTTATGCGCTGCTACATATAACAAAGTAGCAATGGCAAATATTAATAGAAAAGTCATTTTATTACAAGTTTGTAAGGTTTTTAAATTGTTGTGAATTATTGCGGCGGTGTAATTATTCGGCTTCTTCTTCGCTTTCTTCTTCTTCAGCCTCGGCGGCTTCTTCCTCTTCTACTTCGTCAATAATTGCCTGCACCTCGTCCGCGTCGTAATATTCGCCGTTAATTTCTTCACTTATGCCGTCCGCGTCGCTTTCTTCGCTTACCATGCATCTAAACGCAATAGGGTCTAGTTTTTGAACTATTTCGGAGGGGCTAAACGTCAAGCCGCCTATTTTTACTTCATCATAACATTCGTCTAGCATATCAATTACGCGCTGTTCCATATCAATAGGCGTCAATTCTGCTTCTACTCTTTCAATTACTCTTGTGTTCATGTCTTTATGTGTTAAATTGTTAGTTAATTTCTTGTAGCTCCTCAATACAGTCTGAAAATAGGCGGTTAACCTTGTTAAATTCACGCTGTACTGCTAAATAGGTTCTGTGCGCTGTTCTGCTGTCGGTATCATAGCCAAAATCGCCGCAAAAGTTCTCAAATGTGCCTACTTCATGCTTTTGCACACACGATAAAACATCGTATAAACTCGGTTCTTGTGCGCCTACTGCAATGGATTGCCCAAATTTAATAGTCATGCGCTTGCCGTGCCTTTTTAGAGTAACACTAAAACGGTGGCGGCTTTTTTTATCGTCTGCGAAGTGCGGCGCATAATCAATATACTTAACTGTCATTGTTACTCCGTGTTTGGCGGCAAAATCAATTGCTTGTTGTTGATAGTCTGTTGTTGTCATATTTTCCTGTGTTATTATGTGTTTATAAAATTAGCGTGCATTTCGGCGGCTGTTACTACCACCTATGTATTTATATTACCTCTTATGTAATAATCAAGGCTTAAAATATCCCTTCCTTTTCGGCGGCTAAACCCTCACATTTAGCATTTACCCAATTCTTACGCATCCACCTAGAAAATACAGGCGTTTGATTAACCCTTAAGATATTGTAATATTCACCATCCCTATTTGATACTTTAATAACATCCCCAACCTCAGCAAATAACTTACCATTAAGCGTTGTCGTAACTTCAAATCTAGTTTTAACTATTAGTTTCATATCTGTACCGCTATCGCTATACAAAGATACAACCACATTCCCACATTGATACCCCGCTCATCAAGCTATATTACCACTCATACAACTACCTGAAAATCAGTCCTATTATTTTTAATCAATCCCCACACCCTAAAATCACCCCAAACACCCACAAACACACACCAGCAAAGGGAAAT
>NZ_CALFIG010000126.1 GCF_937876455.1 uncultured Flavobacterium sp. | reverse complement strand
AATTATTAACTAAATACTCTCTTAGCAAAAGTCCAATTTAGTTTGAAGACGTACAATTTTGGCAATTCTGTTTTTTATTTGCCTTTTGGAAATGCCTTATGGTTACTATCAGTTTGTTCGTTTTTTAGCTATGATTGGTTTTGTTTATTTAGCTTACAATGCAAATGAACAAAAGAATAAGAATGAAATGTTTGTTTATATTGCTTTAGCAATTTTATTCCAACCTTTAATAAAATTAGCTTTAGGCAGAGCAGTATGGAATATTGTTGATTTATGTGTTGGAATCGGATTAATCTTGTCGGTTTTCTACAATAAAAATAATAAATAATACTTATCTCATAATTTCAGCTACTTATTATATTTTATATTTTTTAGATTTATAATGCTTTGGAGTACTATGTTTAACAAATTCATCATCTGGGTAGAGCCACTTATTTTTACCTAAAGTCTTTGTACTTTCTATTGTATTATCCATTGACTGTTTGGATTCTAAATGTGTCTCTGGGTCTCTATATTTTTCTTTTATTTCTTTTGAAGAGACATTATTCGTTTTGTAGAAATAACTAACTAATTTAATTATAACTATAACACTTATCAAATAAATAATATTCATCATTCTTATTTTAGAATTTATACAATATTAAAACTATTTCACAATCTTTATATAGTTCTTTCTAATTTGTTGTACCTATGTTGTACCAATTTGTTTTATTTTATTCAAACTTAAACAATATCAGCATTTTAAATGTAATATCATTCTAAACCGCTGTTAGCGGATGCCATTTATTTTTTTTCCGTTTCAGTTTTTTTATCTTTTTCTAAATCATTAATTTTTTTCGCAACTTCAGTTTTTATAACAAAAAGTTCGTCAGTTTTGCAATTCCAAATTGACATATATTTTTTAGAAACGACAATATGATTTTTCCATTTAGCAAACTTTTCATAAAGCATTAAAGTACAAATATCTGTTGCAGTTATAAAATCGCCAGTTTCTTCTTGATGATTATGTATGGTTTCGGAATCTTTTTCATCTTTTTTAAATTCAATTGGAATAATATTTCTATGAAGTTGTTTTGTTTTTTTTAGATTGAATTTATTATCAAAGTTTAATAAGTAATCATTTCCAAATATTACAACTCCATTATTAGTTGGTCCACAAAGGATATATACTTTTTTTTCACCTTCTGAAATTAAAGGAATTATGTTTAGATTACTATTCTTATAATGTTTAAAAATTGTATCATTTTCCATTATTTTTTTAGCAGCAATTCTTAACAAATAATAATCTTTTTCATTTTCAGTAAATTGTCTTTCGTCTAATTCTGTTTTTGCATTTCTTATCTCAAAAGAGTTGTCGAAAGTAATTGTTCCAATCACTTTTGGATTTTCTTCTTTAGAGAAAAAAATACATTTTGAAGTTTCATTTTCTGAATAAGAAAAATAACCTCCGATTTTTTCTCTTTCCTTGTATTTTTCTAAAAAAATATCCGTTCCGTTCCAAGAAGCCATTTCAGATTTATATAATCTTTTTCCTTCTTCAACAATTAGTTTAGTTCGTTTGTCAATTTTTGATTGTCCTAAACAATTTATTGATAAAATGAGTAATACTAATAATGTGATTTTTTTCATAAGTTTCTTTATTCACGAGGTTTTTCTGATGGTTTCCGCTAACGTTTTGCGGCTTGCTCTCAGTGGCGTTGCACCAACACCAAGCCATTACAAATATAACAAAATATTCCATTCAGCAGTGGATTTTCCTACGGAAAATCCGGAAGTAGCCATTGAAGCAAACGGCTGTTAGCGGATGTTTTCTTAGCTCATCCAAGTCTGTCGCTTGTCAACTATTTTCCATTTTCCATTAATCTTTCGCAAGAATATTGATGTTCCGCCACCACACAAACCTCCGCAATGATGGTTTAATTCTAAATATGCTTTTTGATTGTCTAAAGAAAATATTGGAATAGTCATTTCGTAAAAATCAAATGGTTTGCCTTTCTTCTTTTTGTTGATTTCTTTCTCCTTTGTAGTTTGATTAATTTTTTCAGCCAAACTTTCTTCAATTTTGAACTTTTCAGGATTTGAATTTTGCTTTAACAAGCTTAATGAATCTTTAGCACTAAAATAAAATGATTTTCTATAGTGCAATAAATCTTCTATTGAAACTTCTTGGAAGGAAGGTGGTGGTGGAGGCGGAATTTCTCCATTTTTTGCCTTTTCGGGAACATAAACACTCAATTTAGTTAGTTCTTTACAAAACATTCTTGTGTCAGTTCCATTTTTTAAAACGTTCAAACTGTCTTCAATAATTACAACTTGAAGGATTTGATTAATATCTTTTACTTTCGAAACTTCCAATTCGGTTTTGCTCTCGGAATTTTTACAGCTGAGAAGAAAAAGAAACGTGAATATTAAAACTATATTTCTCATTTTATTCGGGGTTAAAAATATCTGCTAACTCGTTTATTTGCGAAACTTTCGAACTAGTAGCATGCCTTATTGGCAAGATTGGCGAAAGTTTCTATGTTCTTTTATTTCAAAAATAATAAAAAAATCTTACAAGTCATCAAATGGGCTATTAATTGAAGCACTTTTGTATTTGTAGGGTATAAAATTTAGCAATTATACTTGCAGTACACCTAAATTAAATTTCTTTTCAATAGGCGCGTGGTTAGCGGCTTCAATTCCCATAGAAATCCATGTGCGTGTATCTAACGGGTCTATGATGGCATCTGTCCACAAACGCGCTGCGGCATAATAAGGCGATACTTGCGCGTCATATTTTGCTTTGATTTTGTCAAATAATTCTTGTTCTTTTGTAGCATCAATCACTTCTCCTTTTGCTTTTAAAGAAGCCGCTTCAATTTGCATCAATACTTTTGCAGCTTGTGTGCCACCCATTACGGCTAGTTCGGCACTAGGCCACGCAAAAATAAGTCGAGGATCATAAGCCTTACCGCACATGGCATAATTACCCGCGCCATACGAATTGCCTATGACTACTGTAAATTTTGGCACTACAGAATTGGCTACGGCATTTACCATTTTGGCACCGTCTTTTATAATGCCGCCATGCTCAGATTTGCTCCCTACCATAAAACCGGTAACGTCTTGTAAAAAGACAAGAGGTATTTTCTTTTGGTTACAATTGGCAATAAATCGAGTGGCTTTATCTGCAGAATCAGAATAGATAACCCCGCCAAATTGTATTTCGCCTTTTTTTGTTTTGGAAACCAAACGTTGGTTAGCTACTATTCCTACAGCCCAGCCGTCAATACGGGCATAACCTGTAATTAGTGTTTGTCCGTAACCTGCTTTGTATTCGTCAAAAGTGGAGTCGTCTACAATGCGTTTAATGATTTCCATCATATCGTATTGCTCTGCTCTTGATTTTGGTAAAATTCCGTAAATATCAGCAGGGTTAAGTGTGGGTTGTATCGGTTTTTCTCGGTTGAAGCCCGCTTTATCAAAGTCGCCCATTTTACTTACGATGCTTTTTATTCTGTCTAAAGCATCTTTGTCGTCTTTTGCTTTAAAGTCTGTAACACCAGAAATTTCGCAATGCGTGGTTGCGCCCCCTAAGGTTTCGTTGTCTATGTTTTCGCCAATTGCCGCTTTTACTAAATAGCTTCCTGCTAAAAAGATACTTCCTGTTTTATCAACAATTAAGGCTTCGTCACTCATAATAGGTAAATACGCACCGCCCGCTACACAACTGCCCATAACTGCTGCGATTTGAGTAATACCCATACTGCTCATAATGGCATTGTTTCTAAATATGCGCCCAAAGTGTTCTTTGTCTGGGAAAATTTCGTCTTGTAGAGGTAAATAGACCCCGGCAGAATCCACTAAATAGATAATAGGTAAGCGATTTTCGATGGCAATTTCTTGCGCTCTTAAGTTTTTCTTCCCTGTAATAGGAAACCATGCACCAGCTTTTACGGTAGCGTCATTAGCAACTACGATGCATTGTTTTCCTTTGATATAACCTATTTTTACAACTACACCGCCAGAAGGGCATCCGCCGTGTTCTTCATACATGCCTTCGCCAACAAACCCGCCAATTTCAATGCTTTTTGTTTTTGAGTCTAATAGATAATCAATGCGTTCACGTGCCGTCATTTTTCCTTCGGCATGTAATTTTTCAATACGTTTTGTACCACCGCCAAGTTTTACTTTGGCAAATTTGTTTAGCATTTCTGAAACAAGAAGTTTGTTGTGGTCTTCGTTTTTATTGAAATTAATATCCATAGGAGAGGGGTTTTATAAATCTAATTCAAACGTATTTCTAAATTGCTCAATCAAAGGGTTTAACTCCTTAAAATGGTTAAATTTTTCTTCGTTTGTATAGTGAACTTTAGGTTTAAAGGTTTCTATTACAGTAATTTTAATTTTAATTTCAAAATTTCGAAGGTTGGTTTTTAAATGATTGATTAATTCATTGTAATGATTTTCAAAATCGTGTTTTGAACCTTCGTTAGGAAATTCTAATAATATATTGTTGCCCATTTTAATGGGTTTACTCAGAGTCATGTAGGAAAGCAAAATCTTTTTGCCACGTTGTTCTAAAATTTGCCCAAAACTATTCCATTGTTCTTCTAATTCTTCTTGGGTGAATGGTTCAACGGGATGTTCGCCAGGTTCAAATGTTTCAGGTTTTTGTTGGCGTTCAATTTCTTTTATAGCTTTTAATCCAGAAAGCGAAAGGGGTGAAATTTTACGTTTTGTTTCTCCGTTTTCCGTAGCAATAGCTGCTGGCATTTGCGGTTCGCTAGGTGTTTCTTTTGGTGCAGATTCTACCTCAATTATAGGTTGAAGTTCAAGGGGTTTTTCTTCTTGATTTTCAATTGTTTGAACAGCTGTATTAACTGCTTTTTCAGGTTGATTTTGCGAATTAAAATAATGGGCAGGCGCTATATAGAATTTAGCTTTTTTTTTTCGGCGTCATGTGTTAATGAAGCCAATTGCATTAAAGTTAATTCTACAAAAAGTCGTTGATTTTGGCTGGTTTTATATTTTAAATCACAAGCATTAGCGAGTTCGATTCCTTCTAATAAAAACTCATGCGAAGCTTTTTCGGCTTGTGTTTTAAATAAAGCTTGTACTTGTTCGCTCACTTCAAGTAAAGATAAAGTTGCTGGATTTTTACAAACCAATAAATCTCTAAAATGTGACGCTAAACCAGCAATAAAATGATGGCCATCAAAGCCTTTCGCTAAAATGTCATTGTATGCTAATAGCACCTCTGGAATTTTGTTTTCTACTAATAAGTCTGTTATAGAAATGTAGTAGTCATAATCCAGTACATTTAGGTTTTCTGCTACCGCCTGACGCGTTAAGTTATTACCACAAAAAGAAACCACTCGGTCAAAAATAGATAAGGCATCGCGCATGGCACCATCTGCTTTTTGAGAAATGATGCGTAAAGCCTCTTCTTCAAATTGTACCTCTTGATTTTGTGCAATATCTATAAGATATTCTTTGGTGTCATTTACCGTGATTCGTTTAAAATCAAATATTTGACAACGCGACAATATAGTAGGAAGAATTTTGTGTTTTTCTGTAGTAGCTAAAATAAATATAGCATGCTTAGGAGGTTCTTCTAAAGTTTTTAAGAATGCATTAAAAGCAGCTTGTGAAAGCATGTGTACCTCATCAATGATATATACTTTATAATTACCGGTTTGTGGAGGTATTCTTACTTGGTCAATGATGCTTCTGATGTCATCTACACCGTTGTTTGATGCAGCATCTAATTCAAAAACATTAAATGAAAAATCTTCATTTGGGTCGTCATACCCAATTTGGTTTATTTTACGGGCTAAAATTCTGGCGCAAGTTGTTTTTCCAACGCCTCTGGGTCCAGTAAATAATAGCGCTTGAGCCAAATGATTGTTTGCAATAGCGTGTTCTAATGTATTCGTAATAGCTTGTTGCCCAATAACATCTTTAAATGTTTGGGGTCTATATTTACGCGCAGATACGATGAATTGTTCCATAGGTGCTAATGTGAAGCAAATATAGAGGTAAAAAAATTAATAGTCAATAGTTTTATCGAAATACTTGTTCGGGGTTTAAGGTTTAGGGTTGTAAATTTATTCGAATAGGCTTAGTAAAACCTTGAGACACTCAGCGTGTTTTATGTTATAAGATAGAACTGCGATGGGATTGCAGAAATTGATTAATAAAAAATAGCTTCTTCAATTAAAGTAACTAAAATTCATAAAATTGCATTACTTTTGTGGGGCAGACCGCCTTATCGCTCCGACTTGTCGGGGAGGAAAGTCCGGACACCACAGAGTAGCATAGCGGGTAACGCCCGTCATTTCGATGTATCGAAAGAGGACAAGTGCAACAGAAAGTATGTACAGGTAAGGCTGTAGTGAAAACAGGTAAACTCTATGCGGTGAAATGCCATGTATATCAGCAGGTAAGGGCGACTCGTTCGTTGCTGAGGGGTAGGCAGCTAGATTGTGTTAGTAATAGCACAACCAGATAAATGATAAGGTACTGATTTATCAGTAACAGAATCCGGCTTACAGGTCTGCTTTTTTTCTTCACAAAATGTTAATAATTATTTAATATTTAATCTTCTTTTGTTAATTGCTTAACATTAACTTAACATTGTGTTTTTACATTTGCTGAAAATTTTAACAACTAAACGCAATGGCTTTAAAAAACATTTTAAATTTTTTCTCTCCAAAGGATAAAACGTTTTTTCCTTTATTTGAGCAAGCAACTACTAAATTGACTAAACTTTCTGAAACGCTTCATGAAGCTGTTAATGCCTCAAAAGGGGACAGAGATGCTTATTACAAAAGAGTTGATGAATTAGCTGAATCTATTGAGAATATCTCTCACAAAATGAACATTGAATTAAGCAAAAATTTCATTACTCCTTTTGATAGAGAAGATATTCATGCTTTAATGTCGACTATTGATGATGTGTCAAGTAATTTACAAGAAGCTTCAAACAGAATTAGAATGTATCAAGTAGAAAAAATTACTAAATCTATTCGTAAGATCACAGAAATTAATTTAGAAGCGTGTCACCATATTTCTAAATCTGTAAAAGATTTGAAGGATATGAAAAATTTTAAAGCCGTTTTTGATTCGGTTAAAAAAATCAACAAATTGGACAGAAAATCTGATTCTGTTTTTGAAAAAGCAGTAGCCGACATATTTGAAAACGAAACAGACGTTAAAAATATTATTAAATATAAGGAAGTATTAGCTTCATTAGATAAAGCAACAGATAAATGTAAATCAGTTGCACGTGTATTAGAAGCAGTGGCAGTTAAACATTCTTAATCGAATAATTCAAAGAAATTATGTTTACATTATTAATAGTAATTATAGTAATTGCTTTATTGTTTGATTTGGTTAATGGCTTTCACGATGCTGCTAATTCAATTGCAACCGTAGTATCTACAAAAGTATTATCGCCAACACAAGCAGTAATTTGGGCTGCGTTTTTCAACTTTGTTGCTTATTGGGTTTTTGACATGAGCGTAGGAAATACTGTAGCAAAAACAGTTGACAGTTCGGTTATTAACTTATGGGTAATACTAGCTGGATTATTAGCCGCAACAGCATGGAATTTATTGACTTGGTGGTTAGGTATTCCTTCATCATCATCACATACCTTAATTGGAGGTTTTGCTGGGGCAGCTGTAGCACATGCAGGTTTTGGTGTTCTAAATTCAGAAGAAATTTTAAAAACAGTTTTGTTTATATTTCTTGCTCCAGTGATAGGGGGAATAATATCCTTTTTTATTGCAATGGTTACCATTCAGCGTAATTTTTACAAGAAAATAACCCTTTCAATTTTAGCATCTGTGGCAACAGTATATACGACATATGCGTTGAAAGATACATTAGATATTAAGCCCATCATGATTTGGATTATTGGTGTGTTATTAGGTTTATTTATTTTGGTATATTTTGGTTATGAAATTATCAATGGAAAAAGACCTTCACATACTAAAGAAGGAAATATGTATAAAAAGCTACAATTACTTTCTTCTGCAGCCTTTTCATTAGGACATGGTGGAGCAGACTCACAAAAAGTAATGGGTATTATCTGTGCGGCTTGTATTGTATATGCAAATTCATATAGAACTACGACTGACACACATACACCAGATTTATTAAAGGATTATTTACATGTGACAGAAATTCTTCAAGTTAAATATACCAATGATGAAGGAAAAGTAAAGAAATTTAAACCATCTGTGGGAGTTTTCGGAAAAGACACACTATATTTAGATGGTAAAAATATTATTGATGTTACGACGGGTGAGAAAATTTTTGAAGATGAAAAACTAAATCCTAAAGTAGCCAAAACGAATCCATTTATTCAACATCTTATTAAGGAAAATAGTAGTAAGGCCGATGATTTTGGTAAAGCATCTAAGGCTTTGACTAAGCTAGAAGTTTATTCAGATAAAAAAGATGTGAAAGATGTTGTAACTAATGAAGTTATCTTTAATGACAAACATATTAATCCTAAATATAGATTTTCTAAAATATTTAAGAAATATGTGGATGAAAAAGGGAAACTATTAGAAGGACATAAAGTGGAAACTAAAGTAACCAAAGATACTATGAGTTTCTTAATTGCTTTTGGATGTTATTTAATGATAGGATTAGGTACCTTAATGGGTGGATGGAAAATTGTGAAAACGATGGGGTCTAAAATTACAAAAGTAACGCCTCTAGAAGGAGTTTGTTCTGAAACGGCAGGTGCATTAACCTTATTTACCGTTTCGCAAATGGGAGTTCCGGTTTCTACAACCCATACCATTACGGGTTCCATCATTGGAGTAGGTGCAACAAAGCGTTTAAGTGCTGTAAGATGGGGAGTAACCATTAACTTATTATGGGCATGGATTTTAACAATACCTGTTTCTGCATTGAGATCGGAAGAGCGTCGTGTAGGGAAAGAGTGTCTTCG
>NZ_CALFIG010000125.1 GCF_937876455.1 uncultured Flavobacterium sp. | reverse complement strand
TCAATCCTATGTTGAGAAAGAAGGATTAAAAGAAGATACTGCCATTTATTGCCGTCAAATTATCATTCAGGATAAAATTATCACCCAACAAGCAGGACAGCTTGACGAAGCTCAAATGATTATTGCTAACAAAGATACAGCCTTTCAAAAGCAAGCTAATCAATACACAATTTTATCCGCCAAATATCAGGCTTTAGAGCGTAAACTTATAAGAAATAAAAAAGCCACTAAAGTTATTACACTAGTGGCTTTATCAATAATTGCTACTGAGGAGCTTATTCGTAGAGTACCTTAACCCTGTATCTGCCGCGCTGTTCAATAATCATTTCTCCTTTTCGTTTCTCAATCCTGTTTCCGTAGAAGTCGTAGTAAATAGGCTCTACACCATTTAATTCTTCTTCCCTTATTCCTGTAACACATTCTATAATATCCAGTGGTGTTCGCGTCACTAAATCGGGGCTAATTGTGGCTTGTCCTAAAGGAAAGCTTAACGGAATCCTCACTTTTAAATGGTAAATAGTATCAGTTCCAATCATTGTTTTAGGCAAGTGACTTAACAATATTGTAGGCTTCATGTATGTAACAGTGGTAGTGGGATTAGATACAGACACCAGTGTTAAGAATAGAGCGGAAGAATACCTGTGATTATTATCCCATACAAGATAAACGTGTAAGGTGTCTCCCTGACACACTTTAGCTGGTTGTACGTAGTATATCAGGAACTCCTGAGAACTAAGGTTGAGGGTAATTGCAAGTAAGATTGAAGTAATTAATTTTTTCATTTTAGTTTGTTTTTTAGATTTTAGGTCGCAAATATAATATCTTCTACTTATAGTTGGTTAAAAAGGTTGCAAAATTATCATTTAGATAATGATTTATATTTATTATATTTAATCCCAAGATGTCAATGACCAAGAAAAACATTATGGACTCTATTCTTTTGTTGTTAACAAGGTTTAGGGTAACAAAGGAGACAAGGGTTGATCCTGATTGGCTTAGCTATAAAATTGACCAAGTTGCCGCTTACCTGAAGGCAGATAAGTTTGCAAAAACAGGCGTTATTGAACAAATTTGGTTAAGTGATTTGGGAGTGATAGACTTTCATAAAACAAATTATGCGGATGATCCAGCGGTTGTTTGTGATTGTCAAGTGGCAAAAGCCACCATTCCTCAGTGCATTTCTTTAAGTAGTAGGGATGGAAATAATGACTTGGGAATCTTTAGTATTACCAGTTTATGCAATTCTAATCAATTCTATCCTAAAAGGATGTTTGCTTGGCGCTATACACCTAAAGAACACACAAATTCTTTATTTAGCTGGTATTGGAGAATTAACACTCAGCTTTACCTAAGCGATATTGAAACCACTCAGGCTCGTATTGTAGCCATTTTAGCAAGCCCGGAAGATGGTTACTTAAACAACACTACTCCGGTAGCAAGTGGTTCTTTGGTTAATGGCACAAGTTATACAGTGAGAAATAATCAAGTGGTGTATGCCGGAACTGTTTACAATCCTTATGATACGTTTACAGCGGGAGCAACCACCACGTTTGGTGGTGCAGGACTTGTTTATTTAACTTCTGTGGCGGCTTCTTATCGTGATGTTGACCCTTATCCAGCAAGTGCGGATATGATAAGGCAAATTGAACTTGAAATACTTACTAAGGAATTTAATATTGAGAAATCTCAGATTGCTGATGTAAGAAATGATGGTATAGACGATGCAAACAAACAACCGAAAATTTAGTATGCCAAAACTTCGCAGAAGGGCAAAGCTTATGATGCGTAAGAAATACAGAAAGACTATTAAGCTTTCTGATTTGGATAAAGTGTGGGGCGAGTTTGTAGAGTTTGGAATTATAAGACCCTTACTTAAATATGGTAAGGTTCAAATAGACGAAAAGACGTGTATTGAAATAGTGGGAAGAAAGATAATCAATGACAACGTAGTGTTTGGATTATTATCGAAAGGAATGGCGGTGTCGAGGAAAGGATTTAAAGTGATGCCGGAAGATTTGCCAAGACATAGAAAGGATTTTATTTATAAAATTGTAATGACTGATACTAACTACAAAAAAGGACAATTAATATTTGAACCCGATAAGAAGTTAAGTAAAAGGGTTAAAAATGAATTAACAAATACATTTACATATTACCGAATAGAAAATGTCAATAAATAATCTTATATCAATCAGAAACCCTATTGTGGACGCTCAGGATTTCTTGGGTATTGACCACGACAAAGACATTCCTTTCTTTAC
>NZ_CALFIG010000124.1 GCF_937876455.1 uncultured Flavobacterium sp. | reverse complement strand
ATCCCTCTTTTTTTTAATTCTTTTGTTTAGTGCTTCGATTAAAATTTGAGCGTTAGTAATTCTATTACGGCACTAACGCAAAGCCGCCAAACGTTACACGCAACCTTAGAAAGACAGCGTTCTTTGTTGTAACTTCTGACTAATTCGATTGATTGCTTTTTCACAATAAAACTTATCTATTTCAATTGCTGTTAAGTGCAAATCCATTTTATCAAGTTGGTTTACTTTATCAACTGCCAATGCAATTGAGCCACTACCAAAATGAGTATCTAAGATTGTGTTGCCTTTTTCAGCATAGCTTTTTAATAGCCATTCATAAAGCTGTATTGGCTTTTCGTTTGGGTGTATTCGTTCTTGCTTATCTTTCATATTTTGCTGAAGCATTCCGTGCCATTTCCATTTGAATTTTCTAACAGCAGTATTAAATGAAGTCCAAGCAAGTTCACAATCAGCAAAATCATTATTCCCGTTTTCTTTATCCCAAACTATCCAGCAACTACTATCAAAAGGCAACTTGCTAATAAAATGGTTTGCACCCCATACAATTTGATTTTTGCTTATCCGTCTTAATTCATTCCAATATTCAGCTTCGGGTGCAGTTAAATCATTACCTGAATATGCTTTATAATCTTTGCTTTTTGCAATTACGCTTCGTGTATGATTTTTACTACCATCCTCACCAATACCATAAGGAACATCTACAATAGCCAAATCAAATTGTTTGCTATCAAATTGCCTCATAAGAGTTAAGCAATCAGAAAGGTAAACAGACAAGAAAGGCTGCGTGTAACATCGGTTTTGCAATATGGCGGCTTGACTATCTAACATCAACATTTGTATTTCTATTTAACTTAGGTGGGTTATTGAACTGACCAGCCTTGAATGCCACCACATCGCAAAGCCGTGAAACGTTAGTGGCAATAGAACAGAAACCCTGTCTGAACTTTCTCGCCATTCTCAAATCCTATTATTTCACCCTCAATGCTATTCAAGTTATGAATGGCTTTCATCGGTTGTGTTGCAATCATTGGTTCACTTTGCACTTCAATTCCGTGTGCTTTTAAGCGTTCAGTAATGTATTTCGGGTCTTTACAACCTGCAACACCAATTTTACAACCTGCTTTAAGTTCAGGTATCATTGCTAAAATCATAGCATTGGTTTTTCCCAATAATCTACCGCCACTAACACGGGTTTGGCAAAATGGCTGTTCAGTAATTCTATCAATCATTCGTTTTTAATTTTAAAGTTTAGTAATTCTATTTAGCTTCGGGTATCAGCCACTTCGCCAAGCCCGAAAACGTTACCAGCAAGGCTACCTTGACACTTCAATAACAGCATCAGGATATTCTTTACAGGCTTCTAAATACTTTTCGACAAAAGGAACAAAATGCTCATACATTCCCCAGCCATTAGGCGAATTGAATTTCTCAAAATGTTCAGGTCTTGCTTTTAAATCAGCTAACCCTTTTTCAAGTAATTCAATTATTTCACTTGCCTTTGTTTTTCCAATTTCTTCTGGTCGCCAAAGTGCTTCGTAAATTCCTGCTTCATCTGCCATTTTGCCTAAGTTGTGGGTAATGTTTGCCCAATAAACTTCTTCATTTTCTTCTGTGTGGGTTTTGCCTTCATCGTAGCTTACCCATTTTTTGCGTGATAAATAAACATCCAAGCTCATTTTGTTCCTTTTTTAAATTCCTACTGATAAACCGCCCAGCAGGTAACAGCGGTTTTGCAATAGCAGGGCTGACCTGCAAATTTTCATCTTTATTCATTCTATTTAACTTTTGTGGTTTAATAATCTTTTGTGACTTGAAGCCCTGCCATCGCAAAGCCGCAAAACGTTAGCAGTCATGCCTACCATCGTGCTAAAATGGAAGTTCATCACCTGTTTCCTTTTTGGAAAGAACTCGTTTTATTCTATTTGGTTGCCAGTATCTTATCTGCATCCATAACCAATAACGCATCCAATACCATATTTTGACAAAGAATAAAACGATTTTGGTTTGCAATGGAAATACATACTCACTTTCTTTATTGCAGAATATCGAAGCTGCACTATATCCAGTTAGTGTTTTGTATTGCAAACCAACGTGCCAAGAAAAGTAAACAGGTTTAACCTTCACTTCCTCGCCATTCCATTTGTATTTTGCTTTTAGTTTCATATTTAAAATTTCGTTTTAATAATCCGGCACGAACCGCTAACAAAGTATTTAAGAAATGGGGGCTAACGATATAACTCAACTGAGTGCTATTAATCAGCTTTCGTTTACCCATATAGCTATGTGCCTCGCCTCCCCCACTTCTTAAATACTCGGAACGTTATCGGCAAGCGTAAGAAGCCTACCAATCTCGACCATCACTTTTTGAAATAACTCTAATGTGTTCTCTCACCCTGACCCAGAAGTTACTTGTCGGTTTATGATAGAATTTAATGACTCCTATATCAAGTATTTCTGTGACCATATAATCAGCCATTTCACAAGCCTCGCAGAACACATCAAATTCATTGAACTTGTCTATAATTTCTCTCGCTTTTTTTAATGCCAGATAATCAATTGACGGATATCGAACGCCAGCCGATAACAAGCGGTTAGCGTCATTGCCGTTTTCGTGGTTTGTTGAAGTATTGTTTTCCATATCAAGTTTTGTTTTTAAGTGAAAATTTCGTGTTCCAAAGTCGGCAACGAACGCCAACCGCCCAAACGTTGTGTGTAATGCCTTGCTGACGTTCTCCGATTGACATTCTCGTTTGAAATTTTTAATTAAACCATTTGAGTTCTGTCGTTCCATTGAAGCCTTTTTGCCACACATACCAAGCATAAGCAACAGCACTTCCACCACCAGCAATCATTTTTTCAAATTCAGCGTTCTTTGCACAAAGCAGCCGAGAACTTGAAACATAAACAGTCTTTGGTGGGTTGGATAGGAATAGTTTTTTTCGCCCTTTACCCTCCAAAAATTGTATCTTCAAGAACATTGCCACCTTGTTTCCTTCGGGTATAATCTGCAATGCCTTTTCGATAAATTCCTGAGCATACTTGTATGGTGGGTTTGTGATTATATCTCCGTTCCATTCCAAGTTATCAATGCTCAAAAAATCTATTCCTGTTTCACCAAATCCCCTATCCATTAGGTCGGTGCTTTTTACCTTATGTCCTGCCTTTTCAAATACCTTACTCAAATGCCCTTCACCGCAAGCACACTCCCAAATATCAGGTGCAAATGTTTCAAGTTCTAAAAGCAAATCGGCTGCTTTTGGGTCTGTTGCGTAATAATCTTCATTCTGCCTTTCTTTGTCAGTATGATTGCTTGCACCTAAAGTCTTATAGATGCTGTTGCTGTTTCCTGTCCAATCTTTTGTCATTTCGTTATGGTTTAATTAAAAATTTCTATTCCGTTTCCAATTGAACATTCTGCTAAACAAGTCGGCACATACGCATAACAGCGGTTTGCCAAAATAGCCTACCAACGCACAAATCCAACGCTCAACGGCTACTATCGCCAAGCACCTTACC
>NZ_CALFIG010000123.1 GCF_937876455.1 uncultured Flavobacterium sp. | reverse complement strand
CAGATAAGCAATCAAAAACATTAACATCAATAGACGACTATTTACAAAAATCTGCAAAAGTTGACATGATAAAGCGAGGTGCTTACGCTTGGGAACCAATTATCAATTCTATGCCTACTGAACGTACTCTAGTAACCATAGACGGAATGAGAATTTTTGGTGCTTGTACAGACAAAATGGATCCAATAACATCTTATGTAGAAGTATCTAATCTATCTGAAGCTACTATTTGTTCAGGTCAAGAAGGTGCTTGTTTTGGAAGTACAATTGGAGGTTCGATTGACTTAAAAAGAAACCAAAATAACTTCGGAAATAAAAAATGGAATTTTAATATAAATTCAGGTTTTGAAACCAACAATCAACAAAAAATCATTGGAACAGCCCTAAATTATACAGATAATTTATTTTATGTTGATACCGATTTTATGCTACGTGATGCAGAAAATTACAAAGCAGGAAATAATAAAGAAGTTTTATTTTCACAATTTAAAAAAATGAATTTTTCCGTTACTTCAGGTTTCAAATTAAGTAAAAATAAATTGATTGAAGCTTCCTTAATTTACGATAAAGCAACCGATGTTGGTTATCCTGCGTTACCAATGGATGTTTCCATTGCAGAAGCAATTATAACGTCTTTAAAATATGAATACATCCCATTAAACTCTATTGTAACTAATTGGGAAACAAAACTTTATTTTAATACAATAATGCATAAAATGGATGATACAAAACGTCCATCTGTTCCAATTCATATGGATATGCCAGGTTGGAGTAAAACCTATGGATATTATTCAAAAATTAAAGCTAAATATAATAAACACAACTTATTAGTAAACTTAAATTCATTTTATAACAAATCACTTGCCGAAATGACCATGTATCCAGCTGATCCAAATGAAAATCTAATGTTTATGCTAACTTGGCCTGATGTTGTAACTTTTTATAACGGATTATTTATTGAAGACTACTATGATTTAAACTGTCATTCAAATATAAAAGTTTCAGCTTCAATTGGTAATCATTATAATAAAATAGAAAGTGAACTTGGATTAAATAGTTTGCAAATTCTTTATCCTAAAATGGAAGCACAAAATACCCGATTTTTAAAAAGTTTTTTAGGAAATTATAATTCTTCCAAAAATGGATTTGAGTTTGGATTTGGTGTAGCTTATGGAGAAAGAGCACCATCAATAACTGAGGCATATGGTTTTTACTTGTTCAATAGTTTTGAGAATTATGACAATATTGGTAATCCGAATTTGAAAAACGAAACTTCATTAGAAGGAAATGCTTTTGTTGGTTTGAAAAAAGAAAAAATTAAAATGAAAATTACATCATCATATTTCCATATTTCAAATTATATTGTCGGAAAACCTGATACTAGCTTGATTCCAATGACAATTGGTGCAACAGGTGTAAAAATTTATACAGCACTTGATTATGCTACCATTTTCAATATAAGTTTAACTTCTGAAATCAAGTTTTCTAGACAATTAAAATGGAATTCGCAGTTAGTTTACAGTAGAGGAAAAGATTTTAATAATGTGAATTTACCTTTTATTTCTCCAATAAGTTATTCAACATCAATAGCTTATTCTAAAGAAAAATTTTCTTCAGAAATTGTCTTTCAAGGAAATGCAAAACATACAAATTTTGGAGGTATTTATGGAGAGGATAAAACACCAGATTACGCAATAATTAATGCTAATTTTGGATATAAATTCAACATCAATAAAAGCAAATTAATCACAAAATTTGGAATTGAAAACATCCTTGATACCTATTATTCAACTTATTCAGATTGGAATAATTTTCCGAGACAAGGAAGAAACTTTTTTGTGAACTTATCAATAATTCTCTAAATAATTGCATGCGTATTTATTATGAAATTCTTATACTTCGTAAGTATTTTATCAATAGCAAAATAAAAATTTTAGTTCTGTACTAAATTGACGTTTTAGGTTTTCTGTTGCCACTCCTTCCCAACGCTCAAAAAAAATTACTGTCATGGTTATTGGTGCAATAACACGTACGCTTCGCAACTCATGCCAGTAATTTTTTTCCCAAAGCTTCTTTACATAATGTAGCATTATAGTGCATAAAGAACTATCCTGCAACTAATCAAAATCAAGTATGCACTATAATAACATTATGTAAAAAAGCCGCTCACCCAACGCGCTTGCCAGTGGCTCCAGGACAACTTTTTTCTATGCTTCCTCGCACCAGCCTGCATAGAAAAAAACCATCCTTCGCCACTGTCTTTAACAACGTTCACCATTTCATCGGAAACTATACGGTTATAATTGCTTTTAAGAACGTACACGTTAACTGTTTTTATCAGCTTTGTGTTTAAATAGGAAGTATTTGCATTGCTTTTGTAAGTAATAAAATGGCTTTCAATTTCAGTTAATTTGCCGATGGTAAAAGCCATTTTATTACCCACAAAACCAAAATTCCCAGTAAGAGTATCATTTTTTATTTGCCAGAAACCTCACAATAATTGCTCCAGCGGAAAAGCTAATGCCATACCGTTTTTAAAGATAATCTACTGCATACTGAACACTGCGACTGCCAACTGAATTTCAGGCATCAGCTTTTCCACTAAAGCAATCAGAAACATCCCAATAAGCAAATAAAAAATGATACCCTTACTTGCGCTACTGCCACATCCCACTCGGTAGTATAATGCATTGTTTTTTGAAGATGCTTCACGTTTTCATAAGATAAATTTCTGCAAACTGAACACTGCGACTGCCAACTGACTTTCAAGCATCCTCAAAAAACAAACCAACTAAAGAGTATTAAATTTTAAAACAGGATAAAAGCATTTTTATTGATTTGCCTATGGATATTTATCCTGTTTTAAAATTCAATACCCTTTAGAAGACGACCTGATTTCAAAACAAAATCCCAATAAGTACAGCTTCTTCAGACTCAACTCCGATTTCAAAATGACGATTATAGGTAATTTCAAAAATAAATAAATAAAAAAAAGAGAGCAAAGTTCAGTTCCAGGTTTACAAAAAAGAAAGTTCAAGCCCTGCGGGTTTAAAAAAAAATCTCCACCTATACCGTTTCGCAAAACATTCCACTTTGATTTTGAAACCCCGATTTCCGATGATGTATCAGGTAGTATTTTTTTTAAAAAACTTGCTTTTTTGAAACCCTCCACTAGACGAATGGCTTTCTTTTTTTTCTTTTTTTCTTTTGAAAAAATTTAATGGGCGGAGCGTAGCGAGGCACACTTGCATTTCAAAAGAAAATCTAAGGAAAATTGAAAATATAATCAATTTTTAAAAGCCGATGTTATGCTGAAATTTATCATTAAAACCCACAAAAAAGACACTATCTACACAAAACCGCATTTATACCTACTTAACAAAGGAATGAACAGCGGAAAGCCACAAAAAGAGCCATTTATAAACAGTTTCGTTATCATTTTTGAAAATGAATCTGATTTTGATACTATCAATTTAACTGCTTATGCACTTTGGAAAACTAAATTTTGGCATCAATTCCTTAGAGGTTCGGTAATTCCATTTTTGAACCTACACGACATTAGAAAAGAATTTTCTATAAAAGTTAACCAAGAGATAAAAGACCACAAGGAACACGTTAAAAACATAGAAACTTTAAAGCTTTTGTAACAAAGCGAAAAACGTTTCCATGAAAATCTAAATCTTATCAATGATATGCGAAGAGTTATTTTATACAGATATATAAGTAAATAAAAAAAGCCAGGTCTCACGACTTGGCTTTCATTTTGTTTAACCCAAAGGTCACCACAACTAGGGCTAAACTTATTTTTTGTGCTTCTTATTTAGGCTTTTAAGCAATAACGAAATCGTAAAACTGACCACAGCTCCAACGGTAGCTAAGATAACCGTTTTGGCAATATCATCAGAAGAAAGATTTGGTACAATACTTAAAAACGTGCCTCCAGCAGTTCCCATCAATGTGGGGTTATTTGCTGTCATCAGTTGTAGTAAGCTGACTTGCAGCTGACAAAACTCCTCCAGCTACTGCAACATAACCACCAATGGTAGTTACAATCGCGGGTAAAGCAATTGGAGCAGCTAAAATAGTTCCACCAACGGCAGCTAATGCCAACCCAACAGTTCGAAGCACTTTGAAAAACTTTGGTGTGGGAGCTTTTGCTCTATTAATGATTTTTTTCATAATTACGTTTTTTGTCATCCTGTAAAGGATCTATTGGATAATTAATTCAACACTTTCTTTATTGTCCAAAGCTTTGTAAACAAAGTCTTTTAGCTTCGTAAAAGCTTTTTTCGACATCAAACCTAATCCAGGTCCAGAAAGTTTAGTAACAGGAGCAATACAACCTTGCAATTCCTTTTGAGCATTATTGGCAGGATGAAACAGAATGAACTTTCTATTTGGTACTTCCACCAATTCCAAATGCCATTTATACTTTGCACTGTATCGCTTTCTAATAAAATATTTCCCTTCCGGAATGCAGGAAACCTTCGTTTCGTTCATCTTCCACGGCAATTCAATTGTATTACAAATCAATTTGCCTTCGCATTCGAGTTTACCATTTGTTCCTTCAGGGAAATAAGTTCTAGTGAGTAATAAAACCATTACACACCACTGTCAACCTTAGCAACAGATAATGGGTTAAAAGCACCATTTTTTAACGGATACATTTGCCCATTAATCTCTTGATAGAACTCAACACCTAAAGCCAAAAACAAAGGTTTTGTACTTGCAGGTGTAACCGCATTAACTTGATTAATTGGAGCTGTAGCAGTTCCATCCCAAGGCAAAATTGCCGTTTCAGAAGTAGCAACCACATACGTTTCAGCTTCAAAATCAATCTCAGCTCCACCAGAAATGATTTTGTAGTGCGTAGTTCCACTTGGTGCAGCAATCATATTCGCAGGAATAAATGATGCCAAATCCACAGTAATTTCACCAGCCACACGGTCAATAGTTGCCACAAACGGAGCAAACAAAGTAGTACCAAGCTTACCTC
>NZ_CALFIG010000122.1 GCF_937876455.1 uncultured Flavobacterium sp. | reverse complement strand
ATTAAATGATTCTATTCCCGATATTTTGAGATATGACCAAAAAATAATAAACCCAATTATTAATCCGTACCGAAGATATTGTATTTTAGGATGTTTTTGTGTCCATGAAGTAAAAGCATACACAAAAACTATATAATAAAGAGGGGCTTGACTAGATAAGTTATATAAAATAACTTGTAAGTCAATGACCAAGAATAAGTTAAGCAAATATAAGCAGAAAAAAATAATTCATTGTTTTTCTAACGAGTTAACAGCCACTCAAACAGCAAAATTATTAGGTATTAATCGTAATACCATTAACCGATATTACACACAATTTCGTCATCGCATTGTAGCCCATCAACAAGAAGAAAATAAACTCTTGTTTGGAGAAATAGAATTAGATGAAAGTTATTTTGGTGGACATCACAACGGTGCTGTTGGTCGTAGTGTAAAAAGTAAAATTCCTGTGTTTGGTATTCTCAAACGTCAAGGTAAAGTCTACACACAAATAGTTCCTGATGTTTCAAAGAAAACGTTACAAACGATAATAAAACAAAGGGTGAAACAAGGGAGTGTGTTATATTCTGATTCATGGAAAAGTTATGATGGTTTAGTCATTAACGGATATCATCATTATCGTATTAACCATACAACCCATTTTGTTTTAAATAAAAAAAATCATATTAATGGTATTGAATCTTTTTGGTCGTATATGAAAAATAAACTTGCAAAGTTTTACGGTATTCGGTCACAAGATTTTTATTTGTATCTCAAAGAATATGAATGTC
Source organism: uncultured Flavobacterium sp. (assembly GCF_937876455.1). Classification (GTDB taxonomy): domain Bacteria; phylum Bacteroidota; class Bacteroidia; order Flavobacteriales; family Flavobacteriaceae; genus Flavobacterium. Next base: position 613 of record NZ_CALFIG010000122.1, on the reverse strand, counting down.
GGTTCAATCATAGAAATGAAAATATTTATATCTTCTTTCTTCAACTTTTTTTACAAAAATCAAGGTAGTAACTAGTCAAGCCCCTAAAAAATTATGCCATCACATTATCTATAGTTTTGAAAACTTCTTCCATATTAAAGGGCTTGTGAATAACGCCCTTTGCTCCTAATTGATAAACATTATCAATTGCTTTAGGGTCTAAGTATCCGGTAATGAAAATTGTTTTTACTTGTGGATTTATTTCTTGAAGTTTTTGTAATGCTTGTTCTCCACCCATTCGCGGCATTCCAATATCAGAAATTACTAAATCAATTTCATTTTTGTATTGAGTATATTTTTCTACGGCATCTATTCCATCAACAGCACAAATGACTTTATGTCCATATCAACAAGAACATCTTCTAACATTGTGCGTAATGTTTCTTCATCATCAACAACAAGAATGTAATTTAGTTCGAGCAAATCACAAATAGCTCCTATATCTTCTGCTAACATATATTGTTTGCTATCTATATACTTTTGAACTCCTTTCAATGTTCTATCTTTGTTGTAGAAAGCATCTCCTCCATCGAGTGAAACAAGAAAAGAAAAGAGAAAGGAGCCATTATTCAAA
>NZ_CALFIG010000121.1 GCF_937876455.1 uncultured Flavobacterium sp. | reverse complement strand
TCGCAAATCTGAAAAAGGATATGTATTAAAAATGACAATTGGCGACCATATTGTTGATAGTAAAGCAGAAGTTGATTACTATAATTATTTAGTTGCTGGAGGTTTTCCTTATTCATTATATTTAGATCAAAAAGACACTTTGTGTAACGTAGAACTTTTACCATATCATTTGAAAATGATGGAAGTTGATTCGGCAAACAGTTATTTTTGTTTTTTTAATACTTTTTTAAGAGTTAAATTTAATAGAGAAAATCCGAAAGACATTATTAAATTAGCCAAGCCAGAGCAAGATTTACTGATATATTATTTGAATAAAGGATCAGACAATGGTTCTTATGGATGTAAAAGTGTCATAATTGAATTATATGAAAAAGGTATTTATTATAAGAAAAATAAATCAAAAGCGGATAGTCTATATTTTGTAGCTTATGGTTATAGAAATCCAAATAGATAACAAACAATAACAATAAAATTTTTAAACATTTATAAACCATGAGAAAATTAATTTTAACAGTAGCCCCGCTCCCGCGCGAATCCTTTCGCGTGGTAAAAAGAATTAAAAACAAATAGTATTAAAATAGGTTTAAAATAAAAAATATAAAATTGATGAATAAAATAATTACAGTCCCCTAGCTGGCGCGAGTAAAACTAACACGTAACGCTAGTGCGAGCATCTTGCTCGTACCCACAAAGTAAAAAACCCCACAACGCAATAAAGTATTAGGAAATCTTTCAAGAATTCTGTCAGGAGTTTTTCTAAAAGAAAAATATACATACCAACGTTTTGATACATCGCCATTTGCATCATAAATCTTAGGTTCTGAATATTTTTTCTTTATTTTCAAATGGTGTTCAAAATCGTGTTCACATTGCAAATATCGTAATAAATTAGACATAAAAAAAGCGGTATTAAATTGCTTTAATACCGCTTAAAATCTAACTTTTTGATTTTTTAAAACTTGTAGCGAAGACGGGAGTTGAACCCGTGACCTCAGGGTTATGAATCTATAAAATGCATTTTATAGATTCGTTAACCCCCTTATTTCATTACTATTTTAAAAATGTGACAAATTGGTTTGTTTCTTTTTATTTTGATATAGTCACTCTTTTTCGTCACTCCTTTTTCTTTTTATACTAAAATACTATTGTCTACATTATATGAGAAAACCTTCATATACAAGTTTTATACCTATCACTAATTATTATTTAACAATAGACCTAAGGCTTGTAATTACTTTTTGCGTTATCTGCACACCATTGTAATCATTGTATTTTTGTTCACGTGCTAGATTGGAAATGTACTTAACAAGTTCTTTCATTGTAATTCTTGAGTGGTCAATATCGTAAATTATCGACATGGTATCATCAGCGTCATAAGATAACATCGGTAATACTTCATATAAGTTTATTTCTTCATCTAAAGCAAATTTTGTTAGTGCTATTGTTTGTGGTTCTGCTACAGGTTCGGGACTAACAACTGAAGACGCACCATCAATTTTAACTTTGGTATTAACACCGTGCTCTAGTATGATGCGGTTCATAGCTTCAACTACAATAGCTTTGTCCTTTTCCTCACATAGCAACGCATCGTAAACGTACAGTACATTAATTCCTAAGGTGCAGAGGTATTTTATAACATCGGTCATAACAGACACTTCAACGCTAAACATTTTAGCTGATGTTACTTTATAACCGTACTCTTTTTTGTCTTTATATATTCGTGATAACATGTCCGCTTCATGTTTTGAGTAAAACTCAAATAGAGGTGATTTAAGCATGGCTAACCATTGCTTGTTAAAGAAGCTTAGGTGCTCAGTCTTTATGCTATTAACATCAATGCCTGTTCGCTCGGCAACGTTTTGATGCGTTAAGTAACTAAGTTTACCACCGTATAATTTGATTGCTATATTCGGATGTAATGCAGTGTAATCGCACTCAGTTAATTTGATTCCGTTAATTGTAATTTGTTCACGAATCCATGCGGGCATAAGAGTAAACGAATCCACCACACGACCACCACTTTTCTCATCACCAACGCTAGGAATCATAAAGCCTCTGGAAGTTAAAAACTCAAATAATAATATGTTATCCTCAACAAAACTCCTATTATCTGAATCCTTCCAATAATCATTTTTATGCTTATTTCGAATGGTTAGTATTTTACCTTTTTTTGTTTGATGACCTTGTTTTACCAAATTTTTACCAATAGCTAAAAGTTCGTTTGATGAAGGTAATTCAATCTTTGGATACATTTTTACAAGGTTGGAACAAATTGGATGTTCCATAGCTTCATTTAATTGTTCAAAGAACAGTTTATTACGATTCTGAACGATTCCAGCTTCTTTTATGAAATACTCAACCAATCCCGCTTTTAAATAGGTATCGGTTAAGCGGTACTTTTTGCAATATTCACGCTCTAGGTAACTATCGTTTACTTCAATAAATGCACCTTTGGATGTACCATGCTTTAACACATCGATAATTCGAGTATATATATAAGTATTGTCTTTAGATTTAGTTTGTTGGTGTAATATGTTAGCGTTAAGTGACTTCCATTTGTCATCTGTGTAGTAGGTACTACATAAATTGGATAAGAAAACAAGGCACTTTTCAACTGCGACATTAACATCGCTGTCAATTGCCCTAAGCATGGCTTTAGGCACATACTTGCGTAGGTTGTATTCTGATTTTTTGGGTATAAGTAACGAATTTACATTCGGAAACTGTAACGCTAATTCGGCTAGGTTGTTGTCATTTTGAAGGATTTGAATATCCTCAGTATCACCTGTAAGTGATAGGTAATCGGTTTTAATGTTCACTAATATTCTCTTATTCTCTTCATTCCACGTTAGGAATGTTATAGTACTCTTATTGTTTACTTGGTAAGAGAAGCTGGTAGAAGCTATCTACCAGCAACCAAGGTTTTAACGAGTATGCTCTCATATTGTGCTTTTCAATAAATATATCGAAAATCCAACAAAGAGTCAAGTGTTTAGGATAACAAATTGATAAAAAAAAATTAGAATAGCGGAAATTGAGCATACTATAATCATTGCTATAGTTCTGTAATAGGTTATTACTACTGATATTATACTATATTCTATTACTATATAAATAAGTAACATATATGAAAGTAAGTTATTAATTATAGATTGATTATAATTAATTAAACAGTAATAAACACTATCTATTTATGTAAATATTTATC
>NZ_CALFIG010000120.1 GCF_937876455.1 uncultured Flavobacterium sp. | reverse complement strand
CCCTACACGACGCTCTTCCGATCTAAGATGAATTTTACAAACCACAAGGAATGTTTCATAGTGTTTGGTTTTTGCCTGAACGTGGAATGTTTATGTATGCTGATTGCCTTGTACGGCACGAAATAATACGTCCATTGATTGAAAACAAAACGCTGGTGTTCAAAGGTATTGAACAGCATCAAGGCGAACCGATGCCGAGATATGTATTGTCGTCTGCAAATGGCAGCTAACGAAAAGGGCTTGCCGTCTGTTTTGGAATTGGCAGCAAGCAGATGATAGTAGTAAAAATGATGCCGTGATAGATATAGCTGATGTTTAGGGTCAAGCCAAAATAGCGGCAAACCTTATGTTAAATGCAGTGTTTTTAGCTGCGGAGCATTAGAAACTTAAAATTATAAAAGATGTGTCAGAAAAAGTTTAAGACTGAATATTGTAAAATGTGTAACAAGGAAACGACACATGAGGATTACTATGACAAAGATTTAAACAGGTGCATGGCTTGCTTATTGACAAAAGACCAAATTGAAAGAGACCTTACACCATCAACTGAAAGATTTACAAGCTACCGAGAAGAAATTTATGTAGCTGGAGACCCGAATTATTAATAACTAAAATATACAAATGAAAAGTAACAATTTAATAAGCGTTAGAAGCAATTGCAATTTTGCTTTGAATTATGAAACTGGGAAACTTTATCCACAAACAGAAGTGATATTAATTACTACTGCTCCAAAGTATGTGCTTGATAAAAAAGGCAGCAAGTTTTCAAAGGAGTTAGATATTTCTGAATACAGATTTATTTCAAGCCTTGAAGGAATAAATACTTTGATTGGTGAATTACAATTAGTAGTAAAAAATATGAACGCATTTGAACAAACGGCGGCAAGTTTCAATGTTATAATCGAAGCGTCTAAAAATGCTCAATCGTCAGAACCAAAAGCCGAATAATGAACGTAATGTGTGGCAAGGGAAAAACATTGCATTTAACGTATGGGTATTGGCGAAGTTGCCGAACCGAAATCTAAATTGAAAAACAAAAGTTGAAATTATGGACAAAAGTTTAATTGAAAAACAGAACGGCAATTGCGCCAATACCGTGTTACCAGCAGTGCCTTCATCGGAGGTTTATTTGGAAGATTGTGTAAAGGCATTAAAACGCTTTAACGATAATCATTTTGATTTGGCAATAGTTGACCCACCTTATGGGATTGGCTTTTCGTCTAAAAAACAAAGCAACTTTGGCAAAGGTGGAATAAATCACGAATACAAAGGATGGGATGAAGATATACCAAAAAAAGAATATTGGGATGAGTTATTCAGGGTATCTAAAAATCA
>NZ_CALFIG010000119.1 GCF_937876455.1 uncultured Flavobacterium sp. | reverse complement strand
AACGAGAAAATAATTTTATTCTAACTGAAAACCCTTATTTAAAAATGGTTTATAAAATTGTTGCCGGGGCATTTATTCTCGGAGGATTCATTGTTAGGCTTGAAACAAAGATGGACAGCATTTCTGATCGGTTAATAAAAAAAATAGACGAACATATCATTAGGTATGAATATGAGAAACAAATTATAAAAGCATCTTTTCAGGCAGACTTACTTGTTCTAACTCAAAACATAAACAACATCAACGAAGAAATTGCCTCTATAAAAAACAAAGAGTTTATTTTGCCTGAAACTATAAGAAGAAAAAAAAATAATGAAGGTTTTGAAAATGAAAAAAATTGAAAATCCAAAAGCAATAATAGCAACAATTTTAATAGGCGCTATTTCCATAAGCGCGGCAACTCTTTATTGGCAGTATAAAAAACTTATGTCATATAAAATAAAGTTAAAAAACTTTATGCTTATTTCTTTCACAGAAAGTAATTTTACTATTGACTTATTGCTCGGTTTTTTAAACAACAGTTCTTTAAATTTTAAAATTATTTCTCAGCAATATTCTGTCTTTATAAACAACCAACTCGTCGCAAAAATAGGAAACAACAAGGTTTTAGATGTTGTTCCCGGAGAAAACAATATACCGCTTAGGGTTGCAATTAATCCTATGGCTGCTGTGAGAAAGCTAAACGGATGGCAAGGAATATTGTTGCTTGCACTAAAATCAAGCGCAACCTCAGTAAAAATTGTTGTAAACCTTCGCGTTAGCCTGTGGTTTTTAAAGTTCGACGTTCCGTTCACGTTCGAGGATAGTTTAAAAAATATGCTTGCAAAAAAGAAAGAAAAATAGTACTATTGTGTTAACATAAAAACAAAATACAATGTTAGAACAATTACTCGGCAGCTTAATAAATAAAGAAGAGCAAACAACAAAAACAATTCAATCCGCGCTAAAAAAAATACACGCAGAGTTGAACTGCAAGCAAGATGAGTTTTTTGTAATGATAAAACCGGTTAACGAACAAATGGATTTTGTGTTTTACATTTACATGACAAGCGGAAAGTTTATTCGTAAAATTTCACTAAAAGAAATACTCGGAGAGGATGAAGAATAGTAAATTTATAAGAAATGTAGCTGATTCGCAAGATTCTATAATCTTTAAGCAAATATTTAAACGCCTAAAAGCTAAAACCCCTCGATTTTGGAACAAAATTCGTGTTTTTATGGTATCTTGTGCCGGGCTCGGTAGTTCGTTAATGCTAATTCCGAAAGAGGAAATTTCTTTTTTGCCCGAAAACACCTCTGGTTATTTGCTTACAATAGGGGCTGTCGGCACATTCCTTTCATCGTTAGCAGTACAATCTCCAAAAGATATAAATTGATTTATAATTCAATAATTTTTCTTAGTCTTCATCACTAAAAGCCTTTCGTTTATTCTTGATTTTATCTCTTGTATTGCTTCGTTTGTAGGCATGTAATCATTCATTAATTCTTTTGGCAAGTTATCAAATGAGGCTCCGAAATAAGTAACTTCATATCCCCTTTCTATGCACTCGTTATATATCTGTTCGTATCTTTTTCTAAGGTAATCAAGTTTGTTGTAAAAAAATTTAACGTGTCCTTTGCCGAGCTTAAACTCGCTTGGTATATTTGACATTTTAAATCTACCTTTTTTTATACAATTAGGTATCCTTTTAATTTCGTAATGCTCTGCTAAAAGGTGCTTGTAGTGTAGCTCCGATGGCGGTATTCCTGCGTTTATCCTTGTCATTTTTTGTTATTTTAGGAATAAATATACGCATTTTATTACATTAACGTAATATTTTTTTAATGTTAAATGTGTTATATTTGTAATAAAAATTAACACGTTTAACATTAAAAAAGCCCCCGGTTAAGAGGGCTTAGTTGTGGAGTTTTTACTCTGCTGGAAAGCATACCCGCTTATTTGTTATTATCGGCCTCCAAATGTTTAAAACAAATATACAAACAATAACCGAAACAACAAAATGACCAGCAAACACCTCTATTTAGCCCTTATTTTGGCCGTTGCGTTTACCTGTTGCACGACCACAAAAGACGTGCTTAAGACCAAGACCAACGAGACTGTAAAAACAGAGGTTCACGCCGTTGAAACCGCCACGGCAACCGAAACGTTTACAACCGATGTGAGCGTACCAGAAAGCACTATTTCTGGCGTTAAGGACGTTGGGCTTATTTTGTCCGGGGATTCCATTTTTGAGGAAACGCCCGAAATTAGCATTGTCACAAAAATAGACAAGACTGGAAAAATACAAACCAGGGCAGTTAAAAAGGCTCAAAAGGTAGCCATTCCAGGAACCAGGGTAACCGTAACCAATAAGGTGAGCGATACCAGGTCCGAAGAAAAAAAACAGGTTACAACCAAAGATAAGCACGTTAAGCGCGATGGGATAAACTTCAACTACCTTTGGTGGCTCTTATTGCTTTTGATCATTCCTATTTGGAAGTTTCGAAAGTTACTGTTTTAGTACCCATAGTAAGACTCGGACTTACAAAATCCAGTTTCTAAGACTGGTGCGACTACCAATCCCCAGGCTTTACTACTTCGTTTGGACTCCGTAAGAATATCTAACCAGGTAGACAGCATAGGCCTTCTTAAAAAGGAAATAAAGCGCCAAAAGTGGGCAAAGCGAGGAATAATAGCCTTATGGCTCCTTAGAGAGGGTGTGGGGGTGTGGAGGTGAGTTCTTTGCCGTACAATACGTAGAACGCGTTTTGCAACTCGTGAACGTATCCGTTCGTCGGAAGAATGTTTCCCATGTAAGTTATCGTAAAATCATCCATGTAAACATATAAACCGCCAAATCGCATTATAGGTAAGTTGTTGCGGCCCTTATCCCTTTTAAAACCAAACTTTACCAGCCATTCTTTGGTTAATTTAGTAGGCCGATAGTTGTCAGGGTATTTTTCCAGATCTGCGTATTCGGTATGTCTGAAAAACGACCATTGAAACCCTCCAGAATCCGCGAATTTTTTGTCTATGATATTTCCAGGTCTTAATTCACTTGCTTTCATTCTCCCTCCTTTTTACTATTTAATTGTTCCTCCCTGTAAAGCCTCAGAAGTTTTCTGCATTGTACCAATTGTTGCACCAAAGCCCTGTAATCCGTTTTAAAAAGTTCAATATTCTGTACTTTTTCCATTGTAAGTTATTGGTTGTCAATTATGAGTCTTAGCCAGTAGTTAGTACTCATTGCGCAGGAGGACTTACAAATTCATGTTCAGTAACAAAGCAATCGTCCCAACCCATTGCTACGTTAAATTCGACAGCATCATTATTGCTTTCAAATTGCATGGCACGCAATGGGTCTTTTGTCCATTTAGGAACTCCGCTACAAGTGGCGCATCCGCATCTATGATTTGGGTTATCAGAGGTTGTATGTGGCCCTCTGAACACGAATGAATACCACTCCTGATTTTCATTCTCAATAAAATATACAAATTTTCTTTCCATATTAATTAAATATTTAAGCGTGACAAGCGCAACGAGAGCCTAACAGCACCCTTACGCCATTCTCTCCGCACTTTCTAACGCTCACGGACGCAAGGCCGCAAAACGTTAGGCACAATAGCACCCAACAGCGCCTAAATACTTACATCGGTTTTGAATTTATATTTACACCCACACAATGGGCAAATTTCGTGTTTTACTTCTTCAAAAAAATATTCTTTCTTGCAGTCTGAACACTTGTAAATATTCATTTGGATTTCCGCTCCGTTATAGTTTACCGTTCTTGTTCGGTCTAAAACTATTTGCGTTTTATTTTGCCCGTTGTAGTTTGTTATATATTCCATAATTTGAATTTTATTATTGCTTTTTTTTATCGCTTTGATTAGCGTATTCAGCCATTGCTAATCGTACCACTATTATAATAGTCGTTTTGTCACATAGTGTTATCAATTCTTCAAAGTTATCTATTTCAAAATGCTTTCCATATTTCTTAGAAAGCCTATCTAATATTTCTATTCTTGCTTCCATTTGTATATTTTTTAAAGTTAATAATCCTTATGTGTCTATACCGAAGTCGGAAACCTACCATGTTTAGCAAAATATCGAAGCTTATAGACGCTCTCGGCCAGCATCATAGCCTCCAAAAATTTTGCTTTTACTTCTTCGGATTTTCCTTTGATAATTGGGCCACCTTCGCCAGCGTACCACACAATTGTCTGCCCGTCTTCTGGGTCAATGCAGTAATTAACCTTGTATCCTTTCCCTGAACCGGTTTCAAAAATTGTTTCTAATATTTTTATTTTTTCCGTGTGTTGAAAATTTAAAGTCATGCGTTGAAAATTTAAAGTGTTAAATAATTATTTTTCGGCTTTCGTTAATGTTTTGCAATTCGTTTTTCCATCTTGAATAAAAAATTTTAGCGTTTTTTTGATCTGCGTTTAGCATCCATGTTTTTGTGTTGCCGTTCTCATCTCTTGTTCCGCCCCAATGAGGCTCTGTATGCCATGCTATGTCAAAAAATCCGCAAACTTTTCCGAGTTCTTTTTTTGCTCTCATGCAAAGGTCATGTTCATCAAAACCTTGCGGAAAATAAACCTCGTCTAAGTAGTTAAGTTTTACCAAGTCGTCTCTTAAAATCATTAACGGCCCCCTGTTTACGCATTGCCTAATGTAGAAAACATCCCTAACCGTATTGTTTTTATCCGCGTGATCGTAGTGAACAAGAACGTCACTCCACCTATTCAGGTTTGTTTCTTGTTCGTTTATATCGGTTGAATTTTTATTATACCTCCAATTATGTGCGGTTCTTGCTGTTACGGCAAATACATCGTTGTATTGCTCAAACGGTAACATTAGTCTTTTATCCCATGCGTGTTCGGTTATAATTTGATCGT
>NZ_CALFIG010000118.1 GCF_937876455.1 uncultured Flavobacterium sp. | reverse complement strand
TATCCCACAAAACTCCATTTCTATATATATCATAACTGGTAGCATTTGCTGAAGCAGTCCAACTTAAATAGAAACGAGAGGTTGTTCCTGAACATTCTGGGGTAACGGTTAATGTAAATGCACCTGGTGCATTACAATTTTTAGCAATTGCAGATACAGAACCATTTGAATTGGTTGTTTCGGTACTACTTGTATTTTTTGCTTTTACATAAAATGTATAGGTAGTACCAGCTGTTACACCATTGGTATTGGTATAGTTTGTTGTGGTAACATTTGTATCCCACAAAACTCCATTTCTATATATATCATAACTGGTAGCATTTGCTGAAGCGGTCCAACTTAAATAGAAACGAGAGGTTGTTCCTGAACATTCTGGGGTAACTGTTAATGTAAATGCACCTGGTGCAGAAGTAGGAGTAGGAGTTCCAGTTCCGCTACAAGACATGTTTAGGTTAGATTTCAGCGCATTGAAATAACCCATTGCAAATTTTTGTCTCCACGAATCATTATTTAGTTTTGCCTTATCAGTTGCATTGTCAACAAAGCCAATTTCATTTAAGCAAGCCGTAGTTGATCTACCAAATATACCTAGATTATCTCTTAAAATAGGATTTCCACCGTTTCTTTTATACATACTTCCAGATAATGCAAGTTCAGCATTTACTTTAGTAGCGTATGCAATATGTACCGATGCACTTGCAGAGTTTGCAGTGGTTTTTGTGGCGGTAGAATAGTAGGTTTCGGTACCTGTTGCTGTACTTGTAGCAGCAGCATCATTTGATTCAAGTCCATCTGCATTGCAGTGAATGCTAAGTAATCTATCTGAATTCCAATTCTGTGCTTGTAATGCTCTTGCACTCACATTTGACCAACCATTGACATTTGTAGTTCTAGACATGTGAACAATTACTGAAGGACAACTATTGGTTAGTAAGGTTCTTAATTTCAAACCAACTGCAAGGTTGGTTTCGATTTCTGTTGCTGTTCTACCATCTGGATTATCATTTACACTTGTTCCGTAACCATGACCTGGATCAACATAAATTATTTGAGAAAAAGTGGAAATAGAGAACAATAATATTGTTATAAAGGTATATATTTTTTTCATTAGATTAGATTAAATTTTAATATTAGAAATTAGTATCTGTCCATTTTTTTCATCTACATAAATAATTTTGTCTTTACCCATAAAACTAGGTTCTGCTTCTAGGTTATCTTTGGTATTTGTCAGTTTTTCAGCTCTAGAGGTCTCGACATTAAACAAATAGAGGTCTGAATTAGTAACTACGTGTCCATCTGGACTCTCAGATAAATATCCTACTAGATATTTATCATCCATAGACCAAGAAGTGGCTATTCCCATTCCTAATTTAGCAATAACTCCAGATCCATCTATATTGTATACGTAAACACTTGATCCTTCGTGTACTGCAACCTTTTTACCATCATGTGATAGGGTTGCACTATAGAACTGTCCATCATTGTTGGTAACAACCCATGATTTTTTAGTTCTAAGATCTATTGCCTCAATCTTCAGTGTTCTAATATTGGTGTATACAACAATATTGTTTTCACCATTATAAGACGGAAGATAATTATGATTGATATCTACTTTACTTCTTTTTCTAGTCTTAATATTGTAACTGAAAACCTCTGAATCCATAACATAAGCATTTTCTGGCTTCACTTTAAAATAAATAGTTTGACTGTCATTTGACCAGGTATAACCGTATCCACTACCATCTGCATCAGAAATTGGAGTAATAGATTTGGTTTTCATGTTCAACAAAGCAATCCCATTAAGCTGATCACCAGATAGCAATACAAAATTACCATCTGGTGATGGGATTGGATTTGTGTAAGAACCTTTGATTTCCACTTTTTCAGTTTCTGAAATCATTTGTGCTAAAGCATATTGACTACTTGAAATTAACAGAGTCAATAATGAAATAAATAATTTTTTCATAATTTGAGTTTGTTAGTTGATTATCAAATGTATAAAAAATTATTCAATTACCAATTCTTTCAATTGCTCTCGGTATTTTTCTAAAATGGCAGCTTTGGATAGGAAACCAATAAATAGTTCATTTTTTAAAACGGGTAAAATAGATTGCTGAGATGTCTCAAATTTATTCATAATGGTTTCTATAGTGTCTTCAAATGCGATACTGTCTTTTACGGGTTGCATAACTTCGGTGATAGAAGTAAATTTTACTTTAAAGGCAGAAAATATAATTGGACGAATGTCATCTAAATAAATTAGCCCAATTAGCTTTGTGTCGTCATTTAAAACGGGGAAAATAACATCGTCTGAAGCAGCAATTTTTTCAATTAATGATTCTAAAGTTTTAGATTCGGTAACAGGGCTAAAATTATTGTTAATCAGTTTTTTAAAGTCTATAGACTGTAAAATGTTTTTATCTTTATCATCCGTAAAAACTTCTCCTTTGTCAGCTAAATGCTTTATGTCAAACGAATAAGGTTCAAATCGTTTTGAGATTGCAAAACTTATTGAAGAAACGAGCATTAAAGGAACAATTAATTCATAACCACCGGTTATTTCTGCAATTAAGAAAATGGCGGTAAGCGGGGCATGAAATAATCCACTTAAAATACCTGCCATTCCTACTAGTGTAAAATTTCCAATAGGTAGTTTCGCTATTCCTATAATATTGCATAAATACGCTACTGAAAAACCTAAATACGAACCTACAAAAAGTGAAGGAGCAAAATTTCCGCCATTTCCACCAGCACCTAAAGTTATTCCCGTTGCAAAAACTTTAATAAGCATAGTAGCACTTATAAAGACCAATAATACCCACTTTTGTTCACTAAATCGTTCAAAAATAGAATTTTCGACAAGGTGCTCCGGGTGATTATCGGCGAGTATCTTAATGCTTTCGTAGCCCTCACCAAAAAGCGTAGGAAACACAAAAATTAATAATCCTAAAAAAACAGATCCAAATAAAGCCCTTCTGAAACTGTTTGTTTTTCGCTTAGAAAAAAAGTGTTCTACTTTTCTAAAACTTCTCGCATAATGAATAGAAACAAAACCTGCTAGTATACCTAAAAGTATGTAATAGGGAATATTGTGGTAGTTAAAACTATATAAATGTTTAAAACTAAATAAAATATCTTCTTTTAAAACAATGGTTGAAATGATTGCTCCTGTTGCAGCACTAATAATAAGTGGAGTAAAAGCCGCTAAACTAATTTCTGCCAACACTACTTCAATAGCAAATAATACGCCTGCAATAGGTGCATTAAAGGCGGCAGCTACACCAGCAGCTACACCACATGCTAATAATAACGTTCTGTCTTTATAACTTAATCTATAATTTAAGGCATAATTGCTACCAAAAGCCGCACCAGTAATCGTAATGGGTGATTCTAATCCTGCACTACCACCCATGCCTACAGTTAATGAACTGGTAATGATTTGTGCATACATTTGTTTAGGTGGCATAACGCTTCTTGTTTTAGCAACGGCATACATTATTTGTGATGTTCCTTTATCAATTTTGCCTTTCAAAACTTTTTTAATAACTAAAACAGTTAGTAGTATACCAATAATAGGTAACGTACTGTTGCTGAAAGGGAGATGAACCAAACTGTCGAAATATTGAGAAGATTTGAACACCCAATGCGCAAATGACTTCAATACAATTACCGCTAAAGCTGCAGAAATACCCACAAGAACAGAAGATATATAGATAAACTGTCTGGGTTCTACCAAGCGTTTTATACTAAATAAAAAAGATTCAATTTTTTTTACAATTCCTGAAAACAAACTCATAGAACAAAGGTACTATTTTATTAGTTTACGTAGTGCTTCTTTTCTACTTAAAGGTTTAAAAGAAGCAGTGTTTACAAATTCAATTACACCATTCGGATTTACAGCGCCATATTCTCTTAAAGCCCAACCGATTGCTTTTTGAATAAAAAATTCATTTGATTGACTGTGTTTTAAACATTCAGCTTTTAATAAGTCAAAGTCCGTCTTTGATTTGTATCCTAGTTGAAAAATAATGGCTGTGCGCTGCAACCACATGGAATCAGAATTAGAAAAGTTTTCAATTAGACTGTGTTTTTTTTCAGGAAATTTTACTAAATATGCACCCACACCATATTTAGCCAGTGTGTCAACACTATCCCACCAAGAATTAGTTAGTAATAACTGTTCTAATAATACATTGTCGCTTTCTTGCCAATCTTTTTTACTAAACTGCAACAGTAAATCAATTCCACATTGATGCAATTCTCGGTAAGGTTGCTGAAATAATTCTAGCGTGATGGTTCTATAATTTGATTTTACTTCATCAACATGTATAGCTATAAGTTCTTTTAATACGTGTCGACGAGCTTCTGTTTTAACACCTAAATAATGAAAGTTTTCTTTCATGTAAGCACGCATAGAAATTGCATCTTCAGGCGATGCTATTTGACTAAGCGCAATAGTAAGTTCGTTACAAAAGTTCATGCAATTCATTTGTTTTTTGTTTGCACATGTTTATTAATTCGGTAAAAAAAATAAAAAACTCAGTTTCAAATTCATTATAAAACAACTTTAGCTCGTGTGTAGCGTGACTCATATTTCCTTTGTATTTTGTTCTATAATCATATGGTTTCAATACCTTCAATTGTTGCATAAGACGCTAGCCAATTATGCTGAATCATATAAGGTAGCATTTTTTGTGTTTTTTCGGTGAGTTTGTCAAAATGCAAAGTTACTAAATCATAAAAATTTTGACTATACAGATGCAGTGAAATAGTTGAAAATAAAGTCCAGTTTTTTGCTAAAAAATGATCATAGAAAATATCCATAATTACACCTGAATAATGTCCGTATTTTTCGTGGAGTCTATGTTTGCTTTTTCTGTAAACAGGATGAAAATCTGTAAATGAATCAATAAATCGATGTAAAAGAATACCTTTTTGAATTTCATTTTCATAGCTCTTAAATTGACTTCCTTTCACGCTGTCTGCCATGAAGTTGCCAATTTTGATAAAATCATTATCACCAGATAAGTAAATGTGAGCTAAATAATTCAAGGTAATTAAAATCTAAATTCATTTTTCTTTTTCAATCTCCGTAAATATATAAAAATCTTTGGGAGTTTTTGGTATAATCAAGGTTTTCCTTTTTATCTTTGCTTAAACTAATTAGCATTATATATTTAAAACAAAATATGACATTAATAAAATCAATTTCAGGTATTAGAGGTACAATAGGCGGTAAAGTAGGAGATAATTTAACTCCAGTTGATGCAGTAAAATTTGCCTCGGCCTATGGAACTTTTTTAAAAAATAGTATTCAAGTAAATCGAAAGTTAAAAGTAGTAATAGGCCGCGATGCTCGAATTTCAGGTCCTATGATTCATAATTTAGTTGTCAATACACTCGTTGGCTTAGGTATAGATGTTGTTGATTTAGGTTTGTCTACAACTCCAACGGTTGAAATAGCAGTACCTCTAGAAAATGCAGATGGAGGAATTATTTTAACCGCTTCTCATAATCCTAAACAATGGAACGCTTTAAAATTATTAAATGCTAAAGGCGAATTTTTAAGTGGGGCAGAAGGCGCTCAAATATTAGAAATTGCAGATGCGGAAGCTTTTGATTTTGTAGATGTTGATACACTAGGCGAGGTGTTTGTTAACGATTCGTATATGGATATTCATATCGATGAAGTGTTGGCGTTACCTTTAGTAAATAGTGATGCGGTAAAAGCAAAAAAATACAAGGTGGTTGTAGATGGCGTAAATTCTTCAGGAGGTATTATTATTCCTAAATTACTTGAAGAAATGGGTGTTGAAGTTGTAAGATTATATTGTGAGCCCAATGGACATTTTCCTCATAATCCAGAACCTTTAAAAGAACATTTGACAGATATTTGTAATTTGGTTGTAGCAGAACAAGCTGATTTTGGAATTGTTGTAGATCCTGATGTTGACCGTTTAGCATTTATATCTAATGATGGCGAAATGTTTGGTGAAGAATATACTTTGGTTGCAGTTGCTGATTATGTACTAAGTAAAACACCAGGTAATACAGTATCAAACCTATCTTCGTCTCGTGCGTTAAGAGATATAACCGAAAAGCATAATGGTAGCTATCAAGCAAGTGCAGTGGGAGAGGTGAATGTAGTAGAATTAATGAAAGCCACAAACGCTATTATCGGAGGAGAAGGAAATGGAGGAATTATTTATCCAGAATTACATTATGGAAGAGATAGTTTGGTAGGAGTAGCTTTGTTTTTGACTTATTTAGCAGGCCAAGATAAAACGGTTGCCGAATTACGTGCAAGTTATCCGCACTATTTTATGAGTAAAAACAAAATTGAATTAACACCGCAACTCGATGTAGATGCCATTTTAGAAACGTTAACAGCGACTTATAAAAACGATAGTTCAACAAGCTCACTATCTACAATTGATGGGGTAAAAATAGATTTTGCCAATGAATGGGTTCACTTAAGAAAATCGAATACAGAACCTATTATTCGAATTTATACGGAAGCATCTACACAAAACGATGCAGATGGATTAGCACTACGCTTTGTAAATGAGTTAAAAACTATTGCAGGGATATAATTAAATGACCTAACAGGTTATAAATCTGTTGGGTCTTGAATGAAATAGTATTCGTATCTTATTTTAATTTTATTAATTTTTCTAAGTAAAAAGTTCCACATTTTTCAGTATTTATTTTAATTTTAATATCTTTTTTAATAAAATTGACTAAATATTCTGAAGTACTTAATTTATTTTCATACGTATAAAAAGAAATTTCATTTAAAAAATAATTTGGTAAATCTAATGTCAAGCTCTGGGTTATAGTAAAATATAACTGATAAAACAAGAAAGCATGAGAGTATAAAATATACCAATTTGTTATTAATCATGGACTGATTACCGATAATGTTATATGTTTATCATGATTTTTAAATAATAATGATATGTAAATGACTTTCAACCTTAAAAACTTAGATGATAAACTTTTATTTGTACCACTTGGTGGCACAAATGAGATCGGAATTAATGTAAATTTATACCAT
>NZ_CALFIG010000117.1 GCF_937876455.1 uncultured Flavobacterium sp. | reverse complement strand
CTCAAAGTTACGAAATAAAATATATATTTGTTACACCTAAACAAACGAAACCGTAACCACCTGTTACGCAATCTGATTTTCTTGTACTTATAGATATACACAAAAGTTCACTTAACTTGGATAATTTTATTTTCCAAACTCATTGAACTTTGTTGTATACCTTTTTAAAATTGTAAACCCGAACAGAGGGAGATAAAATATAATAAGGGTAAAATAAAAAACCCCAACCGTGAGGTCGGGGCTTTCTATAAATTCAGTACAAAAAACAAAAGGCAAGTACGGGTAACCCGCACCGCCTTCGTTTCACTCTTAGGTTTAAGCGATACCTATAACTTGCTTCTTTATGACTGCAAATAAGCCTTATCTTTTTTAAATTTCAATCTTCTTGCTTCATCCAAAGTCAACCCTATAAATTCCTTTTCAGTAAAGGAGATTTCATCAGGATAATATTGGAACAAATAATGTTCTCTGCCATCGTCTGTTTTTACGTGAACCTCCGGCATCTTATCGAACATTCCTTGAGGCATTGGACGAGGTAATGGAGTTATACGGGCTGAAGTTATTCTCATAATATAATTACGAAATAAGATTGTTATTTGTTACAAAGTAATAATTCGAGTCACCAATTTATAACCCAAATTATAAGAATTACCAAATAAAGTAATTCCCATAAATTCTGAACGTTTCAGATTATTTCCCGATACAGTTAAAACTTCACCATTATGTAATACTGTATCACCAACCCTGATTTGTTCAATATAAACCTGCTCTGTTACCATAATACAATTACGAAATAAAGATATTATTTGTTATCAATGTCTCATAAAAAATTTTCTAAAAAACATAATCATTATTGTTGGGATTAACAATATTATAATGAAACAATTCAACGTACTAAAATTCAAAACGTATTTTAATACAATTGCTAATAACCAACCATATCCAATGAAAACCTTTCCGTCTTTTTTAATCATTATAGTAAATATATGAACAAGAAAGGAAAGCCATATATAACCGTAAAGTGTGATGTATTTTTTCATAATACAATTACGAAATAAGATTGTTATTTGTTACAAAATAATCGGATTGTAGAAAGGGAGAGTATTATACAATACACTATATTTATGAATAACAAAATAGGGAGTGGTTATATACTCTTCATCAACATAAAATTTCATCGACCAAAAACCAAATGAAGTAATATTATAAACCACCCTACCGAATTTATCATATTCCGAATAGTTACCCGTTTCATCTTCTAAATGTGAAACTGCCATTTTGTGCTTATAAATTCTTTTATCCTTCATTTGATAGTGCAACGCCTAAGCAATAAGTTATTTCATTGGGGAGAATTATAGGGAGTTTTACAGTCACATCTGACCATACAATCAAATTGGTAGAAACCCCATGTATATCTGCAAGGTCTTGGCACTTTAAATATATATCGTTTTTATTAGGGAGCCATGATTGCTGACAACCGAATATAAAGTCGCCACCCAAATAAAAATGAATGTAGGGAACGTCCTCAAATACCTCTGTCGATACTTCTTTTGCCATAAGCAAAGTTACGAAACATTAGGGAGATTTGTTACATACAGCAAAAGATAATTCTTACCTGCGAAACCTCCTGTCCGTACAGCTCCGGAATTTTGTTATAGGGAGATATACAATTAAGTTCACTCAACTTGGATAAATCTATTTTCCAAACAAAATGAACTTTGTTGTATATCCTAAACACTTAACAAGCCCACCAGACGTAACCAGAAAATCTGGCTGAGGGAAAAATTCGAGCATAAAAAAAGCCCCCGATTTCTCGGAGGCTTTCTACTTTTTTGGAGCGGGTTACACGTCGATTTTTACACCTTCTGTTTGTCCTCCTCCAATTTCGAGCGTTTCACCACTCATTTTCATACCGTTCAAATTATCCATTGTAAATCTGCGAAGTTTTGCAGTACGTGGCTCAACCGCTTTCTGAATGATTTGTTTTGCCACAGTTTTAGGTGCTGATTTCACTTTCTTGTAAACACCCTCTTGAACAACCTCTTTGCTGATTGATGCACCGAACACAGAGAGGCGAAGCGTATTGGTATTGAAGGCGAGTGCCTTGTTCAACCAAATATCATTTGATTCACGACTACCTGTTTTTGGATTGCGGAGTTCTTGCAGTGCCATTTCGAGTGCTTCTTTTACCTGCTTTTTGAAGTCGGCAACCGATACACCATTCAAGTCGTAGCGGTCGTAGTTCCATGTTTCAACCATTGGTAAAACATCACGATTCAAAACTACATTGTTCAAAGTGAGTGCATCTTTGTCAAGCATATTTTCATACGAAGCATTGATATTCACTACTTGATTTGCAACCTCTGTATTCAGAGATTTGTCAGAATTATATCCTTTCAAAGATACAAATTGCACACGCTTATTTCCGTTTGTCAATTCAATAAGTCGCTCAACTGATTCACGACTTACGCCATATACTGTTTGAATTTCAGCAATTGCTTGTTCGATAAGTTCTTTTTGTGTTGCCATTTTTTTGTCTGTTTATAGATAAGTTACGAAATAAGTTTGTGGTTTGTTACAAAGGTTTAACGATAAATGTAAGGTCTGTCATATTTTACAAATTCCTTAATTATTACCTTAAAGTCTTTCATACTATAATTACGAAATAATATCGTTATTTGTTACAACGAATTTTTAACAAAAAAGTTACATTTTTTTGGTTTGGATTTTTACTTTCCGATATACAACAATATTCACTCAACTTGGATAATTTTATTTTCCAAACTCATTGAACTTTGTTGTATACCTTAATCAATGTAAAAACCGCTTCAGGTTACGAGATGGTCCCCCTGAAGTGGGACCGTGAAATTCTGTTTTTGTAACAAAGTAAAACACCTTTTCGTAACTCCTTTATGGAACAGAAACAGCACCTTGAATTTAAAAATCATACTGAATATTTAGATGCTTATCACAAGTATCAGCAAAACAATGCCGTTACAAAAGAGTATCTTAAAAAAAACAAAACAAATGCTATCCCCGTTGAAATAGCAAACACTTTTCCTTATGCAAATGAAGTAACAAATGAACTTCGTTCAGCTATTGAAGCATGGGAATTTAAAATCAAACCTCCACAAAAATACCTTGTCTATGTGAACCTCGAAAAAAGAGTGGTCACAACTTGGACAGGTCAAGTATTAGGAAACATTACTCAAATCGGTCGGGAATTTCGCTCCAATATGGGAGATAAAAGAATTAACATTCGTTTCAAAGGTATCAACACATTAAACTATTCAGGGACTTTCTACAAATCAGCAGGCGACTACGCTATCGTAAGAACAGTCTTGTAACAAAACAAAACACCCTTTCGTAACTCTACTATGGAACAAATTCAAACACCACGACAATTAGGAGATGCTCTGAAAAAAGAATTTCAAAAAATCGGAGTTGAAATTAAAACACGATACATCAAAACAGTAAGGGGACTGGATGGGAGTTGGTTTGAAATTACCACTTTTAAATCGGGTCACATTATCCCTAATGAACTCAGAAAGGAATTTGTATCTTTAAACTATGATAAACCATTTGCTGAATTACAAATTGCAAATCCTGATAATATCCACTATGGAAATACTCAATCTCAGAAAGTAGCATTACATGGTAAACTTTGGAAAAAATGGCTTTCTACAAGAGTGTAACAAAGTAAAACACCCTTTCGTAACTCTGCTATGGTAAATAAAGACTCAAAAACATTCAAATTTAATATTGATTGTCCTGATTTTTACGAATATAATAAGCCGAAAGAACGTACAAGAAAACGACTTATTGAAATAGCTGAATGTGGAATGGAAGAAGTTGGTACTGCATCATTCGGATATGAAGGAGTAATGAGTGGATTATACATTGAAAAAGTTTGGGCATACTCTGATGAAGATTTTAAAAATTATATGGATTGGGCGAGAGGATTAATTTCTAACCATCTAAAAAATGTAACAAAGTAAAACACCATTTCGTAACTACATTATGAAACAAACCATTATCCCCCGACACGGATTCGTACATACTTCAATGGAAGTTAATGGTGAAATCCTCCACGTTCAATCAATCAACAGCACTACTGTTACTGCACGTAAAGATGGAAAACTTCAACGCTTTCCTCTAACTTCTGTAAATAAAATGGACTTGGCACGGGCACGTCATAAAATGCAATTTGGGACATTGTAACAAACGAGAACAAAGTTTCGTAACTGAATCTCAAAGTAAAAACATTTATATTAATTAAACCTTAAAACGCACATAGTTATGAAGCGCATCTAACTAAAATTTGAGCCTCTGACCTGATACGCAGAGCCTCCCCTCCTCGAAAAAAAGGTTGTAGAATACGACTGAGGGTGAAATATACACTCCTAAAAATCATTGCATTAACCCCCATCGTTCACTCGGTGGGGGTTGTGGTTTTTATAACCCGCCTCAAATCCCGCATCTGGCGTAACCAGGGAATTTCTGGGGGGATTCTGAATCGTTTATGATATACAATAATATTCATTCAACTTGGAAAATAATATTTTCCGAACTCACTGAACTTTGTTGTATATCCTAATATATTAAAACATCCCCCTGTCGTAACCCGGTGGAACCGTCCCTCCTCCAGTAGAACATCTTGACATTTTTTTGTAACAAAGTAGAACACCATTTCGTAACTTCTCTATAAACAGACAAAGATATGATTCGCACCTTCCTCTTCTTTCTTACCAATACTAAAACAAAAAAACAACTTAAACGCAAAGCCAAAGGCGAAACAAGAATGTTGGCACTTGCGTTCCTCTCTGAAAAATTTAAGCACCCCGAAAATTACATTGTGGATGATGTTACTTCGGTTGCCGCATAAGATATGTTTGGGTTTTGGTTGTTAATGATGCACTTCGCCCCTGATTCAGTCGGGGGCTTTGTGTTTGTAACAAATCAATACATAGTTTCGTAACTCTATCATGAAACAGAAACTCTTTATCGCACTATCGGTTATCCTTTTTATTGTGTTGGATTTTTACATCACAGAGGTAATGGAAAAGGTATCCAACTTCGCCAATCAATATGGTGAGATTGTTCGCACCACTGCCACATTCTTCAACCTCGTGTTTATGTTGGGTGTATTGGGTGGATACGTTTGCTTGGCTTTCTACACCTACACCAAAAATATTGTAACAAATTAAACTGACCTTTCGTAACTGTAATATGAAACAGAATAAACATAAACAAATCGAAACCCTCCGTGCAATGGACAGAGCATTGGTACGTGAGCAGGCAATCGAAGGTGGATGGTACGGCAAAGCAAAAGTACAGGTACACAACGATAAGAAGGCATACAAGCGCAAAGAGAAACACCCTTCAAGATATGACGTTAATTAAGCCCCAAAGTAAGGGGCTTAACGCCTATATGATAAGACCCTTAATATATAATAAGCCCCTAAATAAGCCCCCTATTTTAGGCTCGTATCAAAAATTAAGCCCCTAATTATTAGCCCTCCACCAGACCCCACAGACCCACACAAATTTTTTTCACCAATTTTTTCTGGAATTTTTCAACCAATATATTAATAATCAGAATCCGGTACTAAGACTGTAAAACTCCAATTAGAAATTTAATATTTTGGCAAAAAACATTCAAATTTGCCAAATTATTATTTTCAAAAAATTTTCCGAAAAAATTTTTTTTTAAAAAATTTAATACAGAATGATATTCAATGTTACTTGCAGTTGGTTACACATTTCAAAATTAGAGTATAAAAAACGTTCAAGACTGTCTTTTGGTGGCGTATCGTGTTGTAAACACATCTCAAGATAAACTTTCTGCCATTAGTTGTAAACACATTTCAAGATGAGAGTATAAACAACTTCCCTTGATATAACCCCTACGAATTAGGTGTTGTAAACACATCTCGAAATGAGAGTATAAACAACCTAAACCATTTACAAGTGAACGAAGCCTTTGTTGTAAACACATTTCAAGATGAGAGTATAAACAACTTTCAGGGTCGGCATGGGTTACGAATTCCTGTTGTAAACACATCTCAAAATGAGAGTATAAACAACGTACCTTGTTGTTGTTTATTAATTTTCAAACAGTTGTGGCTGTTTTTTCAGAAATTTATTCTGAAAATATTTTATAAGAAATGTGTTTAATGAGATTTTTGGGTATCCAAAGAATTACAAGGGACACAGCAAGCCAAAAACTCATCATAAGGCTGTACAACCAGCCCAGTAAACCTGGCTAAAGTTTTGGTCACCGGTTTACATTAATATGTTTGAATTATTTTGTCAAAGAACGTATAGTGCAAATATAGGAAAAAGTTTTTAGACTTTTTCTGTTTTCTGATATTTTAATTTTGAAATTGTACAATCTTCTTTTTTCAAAACAAAAGAAGTGGAATTGGCAATATTTACTGAAGCATTTCTATCTGCATGTTGTTTTTTACCAACTTTATTACAAAGTGGATTTTTACAGATAAAATAATCTCTTTGTTCTCTTTGACCTTCTTCATAATGATTACAAGAGGAACAAGTTTGTGAAGTCAAATAAGGGTCAACGTATAAAACCTGGATATTATATTTAGCAGATTTTTCTTCAATAAGTGTTTGAAGTTTTCTTACTGGCCAGAATCTAACCAATGGTTTAAGTTTAGAGTTTTCTTCTGTTAAACC
>NZ_CALFIG010000116.1 GCF_937876455.1 uncultured Flavobacterium sp. | reverse complement strand
ATCTTTAGGCTTAGGAATTTTTATAGAAGTGTTACAAGATCAAGTGACTGTTTCAAGAGCTTTTGATGTATATGATATTGCAGCAAATTTTACGGGAACAATACTTGCAATAATGCTGATTCATATTAAAAAATATATTACCCAAAAAATAGTTGTTTGAAAAGTATTTATATAAGTGCTTTGTAAACAACTTTTTTAATTTATAGTTATTCAACTCGTACCGTCTATTATGAATATTCGAAATTATTTAGATTCAACCTATTTAAAAACAGCCCTTCAAGCAGGAATATCTGAAATTGAAAACAAAAAAATCGCGTTGGCTTGTACCCAAGAAGCTATTAACGAAAAGTTTAAATTGGTTATGATACGACCTGAATATGTTCAAGCGGCTAAAGAAATTATAGTTGCTCAAAATTCGGATGTTTTAGTGGGAACTGTTATAGGGTTCCATGAAGGAACAGCTACTGTTCATGAAAAACTTAATGAAGCAAAAAAAGCTATTGATGACGGTGTGGATGAATTAGATTATGTAGTCAATTTTGAGGCTTTCAAAAAAGGGGATACGCATACGGTTAAAGATGAAATTTTACAAGGAACGAAATTAGGATTACAACATCATAAAACTGTAAAATGGATAATTGAAACAGCTGCTTTAGATACGCGCCAAATCATTCAGCTTTCAACCTTAATTAAAAATGTAATTATTTCTCATTTTAAGGAAAGTGATTATGAAAAAGTATTTGTAAAATCGTCAACGGGGTTCTATAAAACACCCGACGGAATGTCTAATGGTGCTACAATTGAAGGAATAACTGTCATGCTTGAAAATGCCTTTCCTTTGCCTGTAAAAGCGTCAGGAGGGGTTAAAAATTTAGAAGACGCCATGATAATGATTCAATTAGGTGTAAAAAGAATAGGTACGTCGAATGCTAAAACTATAGTAGACGGTTTAACAAGTACTGAAGGATATTAATAAAAAAATAAAGTTTAAGTTTATTTAGAAAAATCTTCTTTATATCTTTGCACTCATTAAATCATTCCCTTGGAACAAATAAAAAATAAGACCACATTTTTCACTGATTTTAAAGAAATAACAAAAGCAGGTTTAGCTATTAGCGTTGTTTTCTCATCTTTAGTGGGTTACTTATTAGGCTTTTCTCAAAATCATCCTTTTAGTTGGATTACACTGTTGCTTTTGGCAATTGGTGGATATTGTATGGTGGGCGCATCAAATGTTTTCAATCAAGTAATTGAAAAAGACTTAGACGCTTTAATGGAGCGAACTAAAAACAGACCTTTACCATCGGGTAGAATGTCAACTAATAAAGCATTAACATTTGGGTTTATATTGACATGTATTGGGTTAATTATTCTTTATAGCATTAATCCAAAGACGGCTATGTTTGGAGCTATTTCTATATTTATGTACGTTAGCTTATATACACCATTAAAAACACTTACGCCGTTGTCGGTTTTTGTAGGTGCATTTCCTGGTGCTATCCCATTTATGTTGGGTTGGGTAGCGGCTACTGGAAGTTTTGGTATAGAAGCAGGAACCTTATTTTTAATTCAATTTTTTTGGCAATTTCCACATTTTTGGGCAATTGGCTGGTTTTTATATGATGATTATGAAAAAGCAGGATTTTTTATGTTGCCAACAGGGAAAAGAGATTCAAAAACAGCCATACAAATCATTTTATATACTTTTTGGCTTATTGTAGCTTCAGTATTACCTGTCTTTGGTTTTACGGGTAGGTTAACCTTGTCGATAGTAGGCGTTTTGGCAGTACTTATGCTGGGAATATGGATGTTGTTTTACGCTCTAAAATTATATAAAAATAGAGATGTAATTTCTGCAAAAAAATTGATGTTAGTTAGTGTAACTTACATAACTTTGCTGCAAATTATTTATGTTATAGATAAATTTATTTAAAATGGAATTAACGGCACAAGAACTTTACGAAAGAAAAGCAAGAAGCTACAAGTTATTATTGCTTTTTGGAATGGTCAGTATTTTGATGATTTTTGCTGGGTTTACAAGTGCTTATGTGGTAAGTAAGTCAAGACCAGATTGGTTAAAAGATTTTACATTGCCAAGTGCATTTATTTGGAGTACAGTCGCGTTACTAATAAGTAGCATTTCCTTTCATTTTGCACTTAAAGCTATTAAATCAGGGAACCATAAACAAACAAGCAGTTTGTTAGTAACTACATTGGCTTTGGGATTAACCTTTGTTTTTTTACAATTTAAAGGTTTCGAACAAGTTATTGATCAAGGATATTTTTTTACAGGAAGTTATAGTAATGTAACAACTTCTTTTTTATATATTGTTGTTTTAGTACATATCCTACACCTATTAGGAGGTATAATTTCACTTTTAATTGTAATTTATAATCATTTTAAACAAAAATACAATGCCTCGCAATGTCTTGGTATTGAGCTAAGTGCGTATTATTGGCACTTTATGGATTTTATTTGGATTTACTTGTTTTTATTTTTCTATTTTTTCAAATAGAAAAAAAATAATAAATTTGAGAACTTTTTAACAAAAAATAATTTATGGGCGCTACAGTTACTAATGAACACGCTTTACTAGACGGAGGACCAGGACCAATGGGGGTAACCTATGGTAAAATGATGATGTGGTTCTTCATTGTATCAGATGCTTTAACCTTTTCAGGATTTATTGCAGCATACGGATTTTCAAGATTTAAATTTATTGAGACTTGGCCTATCGCCGATGAAGTGTTTACTCACTTTCCATTTTTACATGGAGTTGCTGCTCCAATGTATTATGTGGCGTTAATGACATTTGTCTTAATCTTCTCTTCAGTTACTATGGTGTTAGCTGTTGATGCAGGTCATCACATGAAAAAATCAAAAGTAGCATTTTATATGTTTTTAACCATTATTGGTGGTTTCATGTTCTTAGGCTCTCAAGCTTGGGAATGGAAAAACTTTATCAAAGGTGAGTTTGGAGCTGTAGAAACAACAGGAGGGTCTATTCTTCAATTTGTAGATAAAGAGGGGAAAAGAGTTGCATTAGCAGATTTTGCGACAACTTTACCAGAAGAAAGAGAGCAACTAACAAGAGATAAGGGAGTATGGTTCATGAGCGAATCTTCAATTTCTGACTATTCAGTGGCAGAAGTAATCGAAGGTTTCAAAGCAAATCCTAACTTATTAGTTAGAACAGAAGTTATAAATAAAGAAACAAAACATAAAACAGTATTATCAAGAGAAGAATCTTTAAAAAAATTGCAAGATGCAGCTTTTGTTGTTGAAGGTGCTAATTTGAAACACAATGAGTACGGTCATAAATTATTTGCAGATTTCTTCTTCTTCATTACAGGATTCCATGGATTCCACGTATTCTCTGGAGTTATGATTAATGTTTTAATTTTCTTCAATGTTTTACTTGGAACATATGAGAAAAGAGGTAGTTATGAAATGGTAGAAAAAGTTGGATTGTACTGGCACTTTGTAGATTTAGTATGGGTGTTTGTATTTACATTCTTCTATTTAGTTTAATCTTAGTTAAAGAAAAATATTATGGCACACGCACACGAGTCAAACACAAAAAGAATTTGGACGGTATTTGGTTTACTTTCTGTAATCACAACTGTTGAAGTAGCTTTTGGTATTATTAAACCACATGCTTTATACCATAACACATTTTTAAGTATGAATATCTTAAACTGGATATTTATTATTTTAACTATTGTAAAAGCATATTATATTATGTGGGCTTTTATGCATTTAGAAGGTGAAAAAAAGAGTTTAAGATGGTCAATTGTTGCTCCTTTAGTTTTTTTAATTCTGTATTTATGTTTCATAATACTTATTGAAGGAGATTATGTTTTTGAAGTATTTAAAACTTCACATTACAAATGGATATTCTAAGAATTATTATACTATAAAATCCCGAGTTTTACTCGGGATTTTTTTTACCTTTGTATGAACTAATTAATACAGAAAAGTGAAAAAATATATTGTTTTAACCGTACTGTTTATTTTACCAATTGTGGCTTATATGTTCTTTGCCACAGCAACACACAATTCATTGTTTTTGCCTGAAATTTCTAAGAATCATCAAGATGTTCCCACGACTTTTCAATCTTTAAATAAAGAGAAAATTACACTTAAAGATAAAATTACTATTCTTGGTTTTCCAGGGAGTAATATAGAAGACGTAAAAGCGAATTTATTTAATTTGAATCAAAAAATTTATAATAAATATTCAGGCTTCAAAGATTTTCAAATGGTTATGATAATGCCTGAAGGAACGCAAGAAGATGTACTTAAAATTCAAGCAGAATTTGCCAGAATTACAAAAGAATTGCAAAATTGGCATTTTGTTTTTGCTAATCCCGTAGCATTAGAAAAGTATTATAATTCATTTCATTTCCAAAACACATTAGATATTCATTCAGGTACATCTTTTGTATATATTTTAGATAAAAATTTAACTTTAAGAGGGAGAAAAGGCCAGAAGATAAAAGGGAAGATCGAATACAAGGAATGTTATGACTCTAAATCCGCAGCAGAATTACATAATGAAATGTCTGATGATGTGAAAATTTTGCTACGAGAATATCGTTTAGCCTTGAAGAAAAATAATACTAGAAAAGATGATTTTAGAGATAACATCAAAAATCAAGTTGAAAAAAATAAAAAATAGTTTCTACAAAAAAATGAAAAAAAAGACATCTTATATTGGCATATCCTTCATTGTCCTAATCTTTGGTATCTGGACTGTAAAAGAGTTGAAAGAGCGTTTTAAAAAAAATGATTTAGTAGAAATAGGTTCTGCACCTAAGTTTGAATTAACAAATCAAAATGGAAAAAAAATAAGCAATAAAGATTATGAAGGTAAAGTCTATGTCCTTGAGTTTTTCTTTGCGTCATGTCCTTCAATTTGTCCTAAAATGAACAAAAACATGTTGCAGTTGCAAGATGCTTTTTATGGCGATTTAGATTTTGGCATGGTTTCCATTACAATTGATCCTGAAAATGATACATCAGCCGTGTTAAAAGATCATGCACAGAAATTAGGCGTAAAACATCCTAATTGGAATTTTTTAACGGGTGATTATACGTATATAATGAATTTAGCTAACAAAGGATTTAATATATTTGCAGGGAAGAACGAAAATGTAGCGGGTGGATTCGAACATTCTGGATTATTTGCCTTAGTAGATAAAGAAGGAAAAATTAGATGTAGAAAAGATAATTTTGGTAACCCAATTTTATATTATGATGGTTTAGAACAGCCAGGCATTAATGCCATTAAAGAAGACATAACATTATTATTAAAAGAATAAAAGATGGAAAACACAGTTGAAACAAAATATAAAAAACTAATTATTGCGGTATCAATAATTATTCCACTTGCCGTGGCCTTATTATTTGGTGTCAATTTAAGAAAATTAGGGTATGATGTTGAACCGTTAACTTTTTTACCACCTATTTATGCGGGAATAAATGCTTTAACGGCAGTTGTATTAATTGCTGCAGTGTGGGCAATAAAAAGCAAAAATAGAAATTTACATGAAGGCTTAATGAAAGTAGCTATTGGTTGTTCTTTAGCTTTTTTAGTGATGTATGTTGCCTACCACATGACTGCAAATACGGTTTATTTTGGCGATACTAATCATGACGGTATGCTTAATGAAGCTGAAAAAATGGGGGTTGGCACTATGCGTTATGTGTATTATTTTATATTATTTACACATATTTCTTTGTCTGTTATTATTATTCCTTTGGTTTTATTCACTTACGTAAGAGCGTTAGCAAATCAGTTTGATAAGCATAAAAAATTAGCTAAAATTACCTTCCCAATTTGGTTATATGTTGCTGTTACAGGTGTAGTAGTCTATTTAATGATATCGCCTTATTATGCAAATTAATGATTATAGCCAAAAGTCAAAAGTTAAAAGTAATAACCGGTTACAAGTAAGCGTATTGTTTTTAGTTTTTACTTGTTTCTTTTTACTTGAAGCAAAAGCTCAATGCGCCATGTGTAGAGCTTCATTACAAAACGAGGCCAATCAAACTACAGCTGAAGGGATAAACAATGGAATAGTGTATTTAATGGCAATTCCTTATGTTTTAGTTGCCGGCGCCGCTTATGTTGTTTATAAAATTAGGATGACTAAAAAGAAGGAATAAATTAATCCATTCCATCAATTTTAATATTCATTTTTCCAGTGGTAGTGATAAATGCAACGATAGCATTTTCATTCAGTAAAACCTTCTCGAAAACAAAATCATTCATTTTTCCATTAACAAATACGCCTTTCATTGGCGAATAATTTGCTAAATAAGGCAACATATTTTTTTTACCTTCTTCTAAGTTAGGTTGTATTGAGTATTTACAATTTTCCTTTATTTTAGTGAGAATCATGCCTTGAAGTAACCAATTAGCTGTTTTTGTAAGTATCCCTTTGGTGTTTAATACATAATCCATTTCGTCAAAATAAATTTCTTTTGTAGTAGCATTATATTTTGGTATGCCGCTTAAATATATTGTCCCTGAAATACTGCCCAAAACTTCTAAAGCTATAATCATTTTTCCGTCTTTTTGCCATAAATCTACTTTTTGCACCGTTATTTTTCTTTTACCTGAACCAAATTCTTGTCCAGCGAAATTCTTAGTTACTAATCTACTGGCATTTTCATAACTCGAAACAGCCGCTATTGACGCGCTAAATTCCGGAGCAATTTTTCCAGCTGTTTTAAAGGCAACCTTTGACTTGTCAAACGTGTTTTGTGGTTTAGTGCCTACCATGGTTTGCATATTACATTTTAAACCAAGATCTATCGAAATTTTATCATTTTTAAGTTCGGCTTGCGTACTATATAATTCAAGTGGAATTAATTTAAACCAAGTTTCATACATTTCACTAGCTAAAAAAGGCGTTGAGATGGTTTCTAAAACACGTACTACTTGTTCTTTAAAGTCACATGTTTTATCGATGGCGTCGTCTATTTTTTTAGCAATTTTTCCTTTAAAAATAGATAAGGTCGGATTGATGATATAGGTAATGGGAACGTTTTTTCCTGCTACCACAATATTTGGACTTTCATTCCATTCAAAACCCGCAATTGATGAAGTAGTATTTAATTTCCAGTTAGAAAATTTAGCTTGACTTTGTAAAGTAACGGTTCCATTAAGATTTATTTCTCGGGTATCATTTAATCCCATAAATTCTGTGCCATACTTAAATTTAGCCCAAATTTTTAAAGGAATAACAGAAACAATAGTGCCGTTTTTTTCAGTTAAGGTTATAGGGGCGGTTTTCCAAACTTTCATCTCTGTTTTGTCATCATTTAAAATGGTGTCGGTGTAGATTAAACCCTGCATGTTTTTATTTAATTGGCGTTCTATTTCTTTTAAACTTACTTCCATCGGCATAGCAATCAATGAAATTTTATTACTATACACAAGAGGTGTTTGACTAGAAGGTGTTGGTTTTAAGGCTTCAATTTTTTTGGTTGTTCCGCAATTAAAAAACGTAAAAAAAACGCTTAAACCTATAATTAAAAAACAAGTTCTTTTTATCATAAAAAATAATTTGAGTATAAAAGTAAAATTTTAATTGATTTATGTAACATTTTTTTTAAAAAATGGTCTTATTACTAAACGCTGTTCTAGAGATACGGCAGCTTTATTTAAATAAATAAAAATGAAATACTTTAAATTTGTAATTTTATTTCTGTTAATCAGTACATTATCTTGGTCCCAAACCAAAAAATGGACGTTGAGAGAGTGTGTAGATTATGCTATTGTTAATAATATTTCAGTGAAACAATCTGAATTAGATTTGCAAAACACAAACATTGCAAAGAAAGATGCAATTGGTAATTTTATGCCAAATTTTAACATTTCGTCTTCTCACTCTTGGAATATTGGTTTAAATCAAAATATTACAACGGGTTTATTGCAAAATCAGACGACACAGTTTACAGCAGCAAATTTAAACGCAAATATTGATGTGTTTAAAGGAATGCAAAATATAAATCAACTGCGAAAAGCAAATTTATCTTTAATTGCTTCTCAATACCAATTGACAAAAATTCAAGAAGATATTGCGTTAAATGTAGCAAATGCCTATTTGCAAATTTTATTTAATAAAGAAAATTTAAAAGTTCAAAAAGAACAAAAAGCGTTATCGCAAAAGCAACTTAATCGCACTAATGAATTAGTAGAAGCGGGTAATGTTCCTAAAGGTGATTTGTTAGATGTGCAAGCTACATTAGCAGGAATCAATCAAAGACTAATAGCTGCTGAAAATACTTTATTTTTATCAAAGTTAAGCTTAGCTCAATTATTACAATTACCAGATTTTCAAAATTTTGATATAGCAGAAGATAATATTCCAGGTATGTTGTCTGTCATTGAAAATGAAACAGCGGAGTCTATTTTAGCAAAAGCAAAAGAAAACAGAACAGAGTTGAAAATTGCTAAAACCAACATGGATATTGCTCAAAAAGATATTCAAATTGCAAAAGGTGCTTATTTGCCCTCACTTACAGGGTTTTATGGTTACAATACAAGAGCGTCAAATGCCGATAGAGTATTAGGTGTAGATGCTGGTGGAAATTTTATAACAGGATCTGCATTACCTATATTTCAACAATTTGATAAAAATAAAGGTCAAAATTTTGGTGTGCAATTGAGTTTGCCAATTTTTAACGGGTTTGCTGTAAAAAATAATGTAGCACGATCAAAAGTAGCTTTTGAAAGAAGTAAATTAGCTTATAATCAGGAAGAGTTAACTTTAGAGCGAAATGTATTCACCGCTTATTCAGATTGTAAAGCAGCAAAAGAAAGTTATCAAGCCGCTTTAACAACCTTAAAGGCTAGAGAATTAGCTATGAATTATGCAAAAGAGAGATATGAAATAGGTATGATGAATGTCTTTGATTACAATCAGGCACAAACTACTTATGTAAATGCCCAGTCAGAAGTATTACGCACAAAGTATGATTACATTTTTAGAATAAAAATTTTAGAATTTTATTTTGGAATTCCTTTAATAGAAAAACAATAAATTATGTCAAAAAAGAAAATTATAATCTTAAGTAGTGTAGCCTTAGTAGCTATCTTTACTTTAATTGTTCTTAAAAAGAAAGGTGTTATTGGTAGTAATGACGATAGCAAAGTTGTAGAAACAGCAAAAGTTGAATCAATGACAATAATAGAAACTGTTTCTGCTACAGGAAAAATTCAACCAGAAGTAGAAGTTAAAATTTCTTCTGAAGTTTCTGGCGAAGTTATTGCTTTAAATGTTAAAGAAGGACAACAGGTTAAAAAAGGTGATTTGTTAGTAAAAATAAACCCCGATATTTATGAGTCAGGAGTAAATAGAACCGTTGCCTCTTTGTCAACCACAAAAGCAGGATTAAATCAAGCGGATGCGCAAGTTAAAGAAGCAAAAGCAAATTACGAAAGAAATAAAAAACTATTTGATAAAGGTGTAATTTCAAAAGCTGAATGGGACCGAATAGTATCGGCTTATGAAGTAGCAACAGCAGCAAAACAATCGGCATATTATCAAATGAAATCTGCATCGGCTAATGTTACTGAAGCGAATGATAATTTAAAAAGAACCTCAATTTTTGCACCAGCTGATGGTACTATTTCTAAATTGGATGTAGAACTTGGTGAACGCGTAATGGGTACACAAGGGATGGCAAGTACAGAATTAATGCGTATTGCTAATCTAAATAACATGGAAGTAGAAGTAGATGTAAATGAAAATGATATCGTTAAAGTGAATATTGGAGATTCTGCAAAAGTTGAAGTCGATGCCTATTTAAAACGAAAATTTGAAGGTATTGTAACAAGTATTTCAAACTCGGCTACTAGCGCTACCACAGCAGACCAAGTAACTAATTTTAAAGTAAAAGTGCGTTTATCAAAAGAATCTTATCAAGATTTATTAGCAGGTAAACCAGCAAATTTTTCGCCATTTAGACCAGGTATGACGGCTACTGTAGACATTATCACTAAACGAAGTGTTAATGTTTTAGGTGTGCCAATTGGAGCGGTAGTGATAAAAGAAGATACAACGGCAACCAAGAAAGACATTGTTGCAGAACTTGAAAAAGAAGAGGCTAAAGAAAAAGGTAAAGCCCCTAAAAAAGACGAAAAGTTTGAGTGTGTGTTTGTAAAAATAGGGGATAAGGCAAAATTAAAAGTTGTAAAGACAGGTATTCAGGACGACACCAATATTGAAATAATTTCTGGCTTGAAAAAAGGAGATGAAATAATTGTAGGGCCTTATTCTATGGTAAGCAAAGAGTTGATGCCAAATGATAAAGTGCGTCAAGAAACTCAGAAAGACAAAGACAAAAAAGCGAAAAGTTAGTTATATACTTAAAGTAGAATTAAGACACGTGTAACACGTGTCTTTTTTTTAGTGTACATTGAAGTTGAATTTAGCCTATTCAATTTTGTATCTTTGTTGAAATTAGAATTTAATTTAAATATGGCGTTGATCGTAAATATTGAAACAGCTACCAAAAATTGTTCCGTAGCTTTAGCAAAAGATGGCAAAACGGTAGTCCTTAAAGAAATTGCAGAAGAAAATTTTTCACATGCAGAAAAATTGCATCTATTTATAGCGTCTTTATTTGAAGAAACAGGTTACCAATATAAAGATTTGCAAGCTGTTGCTGTTAGCCAAGGACCAGGCTCTTATACTGGATTACGCATTGGTGTTTCTGCAGCAAAAGGATTTTGTTATGCCTTATCAATTCCAATGATTGCAGTTGATACACTTTTAGTATTAGCTAAAAAAATTGAAATAAAACAAGGTGTTATTATTCCAATGATTGATGCGAGAAGAATGGAAGCTTATACGGCAATTTTTGATTCAAATTTTACTAAAATTAGGGCAACAGAGGCCGAAGTTATTGACGAAAGTTCGTATCAAGATTTACCTCAAGCCATTCATCTTATAGGTGATGGCGCAATGAAATTTAAACATGTACTTACATCAGATGCGTTTCATTTTCATCCCGAAATACACTATCCATCTGCACAAGAAATGAGTGCTTTGTCCTTCGAAAAATTTAAACAAAAAGATTTTGTAGATGTGGCTTATTTTGAACCTTTTTATTTAAAAGATTTTGTATTAAACAGGTAGGTTTTACAAGTTTACCAAATCTTTTGTTTGTTCTAATAAATCAGATTTTGCTTGTTGATGATTCCCATTTTGAGTCCAAATTCTTACCGAAAAATGAATGGCAGAATCAGTAAAATTATTGATAAAAACTTCTGATTTTGGATTTTTAAGAATTAAAGGGTGATTAGAAATCAGTTCTTCAATTTTTGATTTAATTTCACGCACATCACTGCTATAGCTAGTAACTATATCAATATCAGTTCTACGTGTTTTATGCTGTGAATAATTTTTAATTTTTCCATTAGACAGAATGCCATTTGGGATATACACCACTTGATTTGTAGCCGTTGTTATTTTAGTTGAAAAAATCATAATTTCTTCCACTCTTCCTTGTTCTCCTTGAACTTCAATGGTGTCACCTACTTTAAAAGGTTTAAATAAAATAATTAATATACCACCTGCAAAATTAGAAAGCGAACCCTGTAAAGCTAAACCAACGGCAATACCTGCAGCTCCTAAAATAGCTACAAAAGAAGATGTCTCTACACCTAATTTTGAAATGACAGTAATAAATAACATAATGCGAAGTGTCCAAAAAATAATATTACCCAAAAATGTTGTTAAAGTGATCTCAACATTTCTTTTAATCATTATTTTTTTAGCCGTTTTAGTGATAAAACTTGTAAACCATAATCCGGCAATTAAAAGCACTAATGCAATAGCTAATTTTGGGGTGTAGTCAAGTACTAATTCTTTTAGATGAGTGTAATATTTTTCTATTTCTGTTGGTGTCATCGTATTATCCGTTATAAGCTTCTACTATGATTGTATTGTTGTTAAGCATTTGACGCAGCATGTTTTCTATTCCATTTTTTAGCGTAAAAGTTGAAGAAGGACATCCGCTACAAGCACCTTGTAAAGTTACTTGCACAGTGTTTGTTTTTTCATCATAAGAATTAAATGTAATATTTCCTCCATCACTTTGTACGGCAGGTTTTACATATTCTTCAAGAATATTAATAATCTGTTGTGAGGTTACGTCTAAATTTTCAAAATAAGCTTCTTGTTGTTGAACAAAATTTGTTGTTTGCGCTATAAATTGTTCATCTACAATTTGATCAGTTTGTTCCAAATATTGTTTTAAAAAATTGCGCAATTCAAAGGTAATTTCATTCCAATCAGCAATGTCATATTTTGTAATTGAAATATAATTTTCATCAATAAAAACTTCTTTCACAAAAGGAAAGCTAAACAAATCTTTTGCTAATGGAGATGCTTTTGTTTCGTCAATATTTTTACATTCTACAGCAGTTTTTGTAAGTATTTTATTAGCTACAAATTTAGTGACACTAGGGTTTGGGGTAGATTCTGCATAAATTGTAATAGGATTCTTTTTTATAGTACTTTCCTCGATAAGTATTTGCCCGCCATTGTTGATAAATTGTTCAATTTGTGTGGCTACTTCATCTTGTACATCACTCCATTCTACTATCGAAAATTTTTCAATAGCAATAAAATTCCCTGAGATATAAACTGTTTTTACAAATGGTAAAAAGAATAGTTGTTTGGCTAAAGGTGAATCTTTCGTTTCGTCAATATTTTTAAACTCATAATTTTTACCTTTAGAAATAGAATTTTCTAATTCGAATTTAACTACTGAAGGATTATTTGTGTTTTTTATCGATATTTTTGTCATTTTCTCAGTATTTTTTGCAAAGATACAAACATTAAATAATCTAAAGTTATATATTTGGTCTTTATAATTTTGTTAACATTAGTTCTATCATAATGAAAAAAATTACTTTATTCATATTGTTTTTTGTTTCTTTTGTGTCTAATGCACAATTGAATGTCAACAATACAACTGTTACACCTGCTCAATTGGTTCAGAATGTACTATTAGGTGGCGGAATTACGGTTTCTAATATTAAATATAATGGTTCTATAGCGAATGCTCAGGTGGCTAGGGATCAAATTGCAAAATTTACTAATGGTGCTTCTACTAATATTGGGTTTGATGAGGGAATATTGTTAACCACGGGAAAATCTCAAGTTGCTGTGGGTCCAAATAATTCATCTTCCTTAAGTAATGCGTCAGCGACAGCAATTACTAATGATCCAGATTTATTTTTGTTGAATAGTATTTCTAATAACTCAGCGGTTTTAGAATTTGATTTTATACCTCAAGGAACAACGGTTTCTTTTCAATATGTGTTTGGGTCTGAAGAATATCCTGAATTCTCTGCGAGTCAAAATGTAAATGATGTTTTTGGATTTTTTATTTCGGGTCCGGGTATTTCGGGTCCATTTACTAATGGAGCTCAAAACATTGCATTAATACCTACAACTACAACTGGGGATTCAAAAGTATCCATTTTTAACGTAAACAATGGAACGGCTAATAATGGAGCTTGTAAAAATTGCCAATATTACATAAATAATACTTCTACAGGTCAAAATCCATATACGGGGACTTCAACAATACAATACGATGGATTTACAACTGTTTTAACGGCTTCGGCTACTGTACAATGTGGTCAAACATACCATATAAAATTAGCTGTTGGAAACAAGGGAGATAATTTATATGATTCGGGAGTTTTCTTAAAAGGAGGTAGTTTTAATGTAACGCCAGTAAATTTAGGTGTGGATTTAGTGGATGGTTGGTCATTATGCTTAGGTGAATCAACAACTTTAAATAGTGGATTAGCGGCAAGTGTACTTCATGAATGGTATTTCAACGGGGTTCTAATTTCTGGTCAAACAGGGTCAACATTAACTATTAATCAACCTGTTACAAATACGCCAGGAACTTATTTGGTTGTAGCATATCCTTTTGGACCGGCTTGTCCTGTTTCTGATACCATACAGGTAGCATATTTTCCTGGACCACCATTAACGACCCCTCCACCCATTACGATTTGTACAGGTGCTTCACCTGCGCTTTATAATTTGAACAGTAATATTCCTTCTATAATGGGTTCACAGTCTATAGGAGATTACGATTATGGTTTTTATTTGACAGCTGCTGATGCTTTAGCGGGTACGAATCCTATTCCTTCGTCACAGTGGTCTGCTTATCCTGGTACAGTTGGTCAAACGATTTATTTTGGTGCTGAGAATTTCACTGATGGTACGGGTTGTAGAGGAGAGGTTCATTTTTTATTACAACAGAGTCCGTGTACGATTGTTCAGCCACCTAATATGGTTGTTTGTGATGATGTTAGTAATGATGGATTATCTGTTTTTGATTTAACTACTCAAACAGCTACGATTTTAGGTTCTAATAATCCGGCTAATTTTACAGTTACGTATCATTTAAGTCAAGCTGCTGCAAATGGTGATACTGGAGCGATATCTCCGGCTAATGCTTTTCCTAATACGACAAATCCTCAGACGATTTATGTTCGTTCAGAATCGAATTCTAATCCAACGAACTATTCGACTACTACTTTTGAATTACAGGTTAAGCCTTTGCCTACGGCTACTATGTCAGGGGCTGCTAGCATTTGTAGTGGTTCGTCCACGAATTTGACTTTTTCAGGTACTCCGGGTGCTGTAGTTACGTATAACAATGGAACAGCAAATCAAACAGTAACCTTAGATGCTACTACTGGTAATGGTACAGTAAGTGTTTCTCCAACAAGTACAACTACATATTCATTGGTTAGTGTAGCTACTACAGGTACACCTTCATGTAGTAAGCCATTAACGGGTAATGTGGTAGTTACCGTTTCTAGACAGGTTGCAGGAACGTTATCTTATTCGCCTTCTTCGTTTTGTACTACAGATGTTGCAACCTATTCACCTGTTTTTACAGTAAGCTCGGCAGGTACAGGTACGTGTGCGTCTACTGTTCCAGTATATTCCTCTACACCAGCAGGATTGACCCTAAATACTACTACTGGAGTTATCACTCCAAGTGCAAGTACCCCAAATACATATACAATTACCATAACCTATCCAGCATGTGGAAGTTGTGCGGCGGTTAGTTTTACTACTACCGTAACTATTGCTTCACCCACGACTTCTACTATAAGTTATACTACCCCATTATGTACAAGCGCTACTACTTCTGTAACGCCAACATTAACAGGGGCTACTGGAGCTACTACATTTACATCTACCCCTGTAGGATTATCAATTAATGCAGCAACAGGTGCAATTAATCCAAGTTTAAGTACAGCAGGTACCTACACAATTACTTATGTTCCTACATCTACGGGTGTATGTGCTATTACACCTACGCCTACTACAGTAACCATCACTGCAGCCCCTACGGCGAGTATTAGTTATGCGGGTAC
>NZ_CALFIG010000115.1 GCF_937876455.1 uncultured Flavobacterium sp. | reverse complement strand
TTTTGTGAAAAATGAAAGACAAGAGCAGACTGTTTTTTAATTTTGACTCACGTTTAATGGTATGGTTTTGTTTGTGGAGTGGGGTATGGAAATAAACCGATGTTGTACGATGTTTTTTATTCAGTTTTTTAGTGAGAGTTAAAATTTGTTTTCTGATTAGTCTGGCTCTAATTCTAAATATACATAATACTTTCCATTTTTGTCTCGTCTGTAAATTTTCAATTTTGAAGAGTTCTCATTCTTTGCAATACTATCATTACTTATAATCTTTTGAAATTCATAAAATGTATAGCTGTTGATGTTTAATTGATTTCCTTTTTTATCATAGAACCTACATCTTGCAGCAGGAGAAACTTCAACTTTTGCTATTAAAAAATTAATTTTCTGTTTAAATTATTTTTTTGAATAATATGAATGAGCAAAATAACTTATTGTTAAAACAAAAATTAAGAAAATTGGAATAAATAAAAGTTTCTTGTTTATTTTCATATAGTCAATTTTGATTTTAATTTCCGTTTTCGGTTCGTTCGATTAAACTGACGCACAACGTTTTGTTGCTTGGCGAGGTTGCGAACTTTGTAACCGCTTAATTTTCTACTAAGATACTATTTCTTGCGAAAGATAAACGTGTATTTACTATAAAATTCGCAATCTTGCTAAACGCCTGTTATGCACAGTATTTTATTTTTTTAAGTCAATTATCAATTTATCGATATTTTTCAAAGTTTCAGTTTGTGATATACTTTCATCAGTTCCTAATGAATAAACATCATCACAAATTTTAACCAATCTATCTAGTAAAGAATTCTCATTGGGAGACCAAGTTTCACCAATTTTTATTTGCCCATTTTTTTCGGTAGTCGCAAAATAATAAGTTGTTCCATCCAGTCCCATTGATTCATCTTCTGGCTTTTTTGTCTGTTCAGCTAATATTTTGAATAAGTCTGCTATTTTAAGATAAAGTTCGTTGGTCAATTCTACCTTGCTTGAAATTAGTTTGACTTTCTTTTTGTTTTCAGCATACCAATAACTTTTCGATAATCTATTGCTCACTACATAGTTTTTACCTTCAATTGTTTCAATAGAAAATGAGTATTCATTAGAAAAAGACGGCATTGAAGTATATCTCGCAATCGGTTTTTTAGAAAATCCTTTATACAGCAACGGGAATACATTGTCATAATATTCTTTTAAAATTCCTTCGTATTTACTGAACTCTCTTGCTGGTTCCAAATGTTCTTTTTGTCCAAAACTTAAAAAAGTTGTCAAAACAAAAATTAATGTCAAGATAGTTTGTTTCATCGTTTCTAGATATTGTGCATAACTTGTTTATATGCGAAACTTTCAAACTAGTAGCATGCCATAATGGCAAGATAAGCGAATGTTTCGTTTCACTTTTTTACTTTTTCAAATCTACTAAATTTTTTTAAACAGTGTATTATTGGTCCTTTTTTTTAACTTATCAATTGATACATTTGATGTTAACCGGTTGTATTTTTTATTTCCCCTAGGGAAATTATACATTTTCCCTAGGGCAATGAAGTATTTTCCCTAGGGGAATTGGTTAATTGCTGTACAGCAATTTAAAATATACACCTGATGGAGTAGCTTTTATAGGCGGTCAAACAGAAGTTTTGATACGAATAAAAATAAAAAAAGCCTGCTCCAAAAACTGAAACAGGCATGATAGCTTTACTAAAAATATTATTTTACAGGTATGTTTTGTAAAATTTCCAACACAAATTTCCAATATTTTTGAGCCGAACTAATACTCGCTCTTTCGTCGGGGCTGTGTGCGCCTTTAATGGTTGGTCCAAAAGAAATCATATCCATTCCTGGGTAATTCGTGCCTAAAATACCGCATTCTAACCCAGCGTGGCACGCTACTACGTGCGGTTTAGTACTATTTTGTTTTTCATAAATAGCCGTAAGTACATCTAAAATTTCAGATTTTGGGTTAGGCGTCCATCCTGGATAGCTTCCCGAGAAAGTTACTTCGCATCCCATTAATTCATACGCTGCACGTAACGCATTCGCTAAGTCAAATTTAGACGTTTCTACAGAAGAACGGGTTAAGTTTTCTATGCGCACTTGTCCTTTTTCAACAATTACTTTAGCTATGTTGTTAGAGGTTTCTACTAAGTTTTCAAAATCGGCACTCATTCTATAAACACCATTATGTGCTGTGTATAAAGCGCGTGTTAAAAAGAATTGTGCTGCTGCAGGCATTACCTTGGCAGGAACAGTTGTTTTTTCAATGTGTATGTCTAAATTTTGCTCGGTTGTTGCAAATTCTTTTTTAATTTCGTCAATGGTTTGTTGTATGTCTACATTAAAAGCAGCATCATACAATTCGGCAACGGCAACATGCGCCACGCTTTCTCTAGGAATAGCATTGCGTAAACTTCCACCATGAATCGTGCTAATTTGTAGCCCAAAATCTTCGTATGCATTAAATAAAATGCGGTTCATGATTTTATTGGCATTACCTAATCCCTTATCAATGTCCATCCCGCTGTGTCCGCCATTTAATCCTTTTACAGTGATGGTATATCCAATAGAATTTGGAGCCACCTCTTCTTCATCATATTCGGCTACTGCCGTAACGTCTAAACCACCTGCGCAACCTATGTCAATTTCGTCGTCTTCTTCTGTGTCTAGGTTTAAAAGAATTTGCCCTTCTAATAAGCCTCCTTTTAAGCCCATAGCGCCTGTCATACCTGTTTCTTCGTCTATTGTAAATAAGGCCTCAATGGCTGGGTGAGGAATGTTTGTGCTTTCTAAAATAGCCATAATGGTAGCTACTCCTAAACCATTATCGGCTCCTAGTGTGGTACCTTTAGCACGAACCCAATCGCCATCTACATACATTTCGATGCCTTGTGTGTCAAAATCAAACACGGTGTCGTTATTTTTTTGATGCACCATATCTAAATGCGATTGCATAACAATAGTTTTTCTATTTTCCATGCCCGCTGTGGCTGGTTTTTTGATGATTACGTTGCCTACTTCATCTTTTAAGGTTTCTAAACCTAATTTTTGACCAAAATCAAGCATAAAAGCAATTACGCGTTCTTCTTTTTTTGAAGGACGGGGAACAGCGTTTAAATCGGCAAATTTATTCCAAAGGGCTTTTGGTTCTAAGTTTCTAACTTCTTGGCTCATTGTTTTTGTTTCAGGTTTAACGTTTTATGTTTAAGATGACAAAGTTACAAAGTATAATTACTTTAGTAAATGAATTTCTAATTATATTTACATATTTAAAACTGATTTTGTGAATAAGCGTTTTGTTCTACCTGTTTTCTTACTGATTCAAATTCTTTTGGTTCAAGTGTTGGCTTGTTTTCCCGGAGTAGTTGAGGCGCATTACAGTAATGGTATATATCCACTACTGGCGGTTGCGTCTCGAACTGTGTTAGGCGGGTTGCCTTTTTCGGCAGGTGATCTGTGTTACCTGTTACTTCTTTTTTTGGGGCTAAAATGGTGGTGGAAAAACCGCATTGGATTTTTTAAAAATTGGAAACAACACCTGCTAAAAGTACTTTCGTTCCTGTCAGTATTGTATTTTTTGTTTCATTTACTTTGGGGGTTAAACTATTACAGAATTCCTTTGCATAAGAAGATGCAACTGAAACCCACGTATTCGTTTGAACAATTAGAACGATTTACGCAGAAAATGGTACAACAAACCAATGCGTTGCAAACGGCCTTGACTCATGATGTTGCTAGTAAAGTGCAGTATGACTATACGGAAAATGAAATGTATACCAAAGCAATTTTAGGATATGAAGCAATGCCTAAAACTGTAAAATTACCACGATATACACATACAAGTGTGAAGTCTTCGTTGTTTAGTTATCCCTTGAGTTATATGGGTTTTGGTGGTTATTTAAATCCGTTTACCAATGAAGCCCAAGTCAATTCGTTAAAGCCTAAATACACTTCCCCAATAACTATTTGTCACGAAATGGCTCATCAGCTGGGTTATGCCTCAGAAAACGAGTGCAATTTTATAGGGTTTATGGCAGCTTGGCATCATAAGGATTTATATTTTAAGTATTCTGCAAGTACATTTGCTGTGACTTATTGTTTGTATCATTTAGAATTAATGAAAAAGGGGAGTAGTAAGCGTTACAAGAACCAGCTTAACGAAGGCGTTTTACAAAATTTTAATGAAAATAAACTATTTTGGCAACAACATCAAACGGTTATAAATGATTTTTTTGCCTACTTTTACGATCATTTTTTAAAGATGAACAAACAAAAAGACGGGATGGAAAGTTATAGCAAATTCATGAGTCTTTTGCTTAATTATGAAGAGAAATATTCGTTAGTTCTGTATGCACATTAACCCTTCAATACCCGGATGGATAGCTAAATTTTCACAGCAATATAGTGAAGATTTACAACTTTATACAGATGATTTAAGTTATTTTTCGGCGTGTCAACAAAGTGGGTTAATATATGGGTATGTGGTTGATTATCATGTAAATGTTCCCGTCGATGATTCGCACTGGGACGCGGTAGAAAAAACAAAAGTAGCTTTTTTAACTGCTTTGTTTTGCTTGTATAAATTACGAAAACCAACCTCAGATTTTACTGCATTTGAATCAGAATTAATCCTGTTTTATACTAAAATTTCCAAGTCAAAATTTAGTTTTTTACATGCTATTTTGCCAGAGAGTCAAGCGTCTCAAAAATTAGAAAGCATAATTGATGATCGCATTCAAAGTAATGTGAATATTGTGGCAAAGAGTTTTTCGCATATTGTAACAAATGCCATGTTGTTTATTGACGTTTTAGCTTTTGATCGTTTTCTAATAAATGGGGCTATTGAATTGAAGTTTTTTAAAGAAATGGAGCAGAAGTGCATGGCCTTAATTTTAGCTTCATTGCAAGTGAAAAAGAATAAAACCCCTTATGATGATTTACTAGTTAAATTGTTTGAAAATTCATTGCGTTACACCAAAAGCTCAGATGAGTTAGCCTCGTATAATGTGATAGTTGATACAATTATACATGATACACTATTGCAGCGAATGTATTTATTAGATATGGCACAAATGGCACTTTGGAGTGATGAAATTCAGGATAGAGATGAGCAAATTTATATGAATGATTTACTATCTAGTTTTAATTTAGATAATTATATTCAAAACAATGATAATCAATTACATAAATTTATTTTAAACTATAAAAATAATCTTCCTTTTTTTAATACGAATCATCCTGTCAAGCATTTTTACAACAATGCACAAGACATGATTTCGAAGTTGATTATTCGAAACAAAAAAAGATTGGTAAAAGAACTTTCAGAGAGTAAAGAGTTGGTTAAGTTATTAGGCAAATCAACAGCAACCGAATTGACCTATGAGGAAAAAAAGAAAGTAAAAAAACAACTGCTTGATATTTGTAAAAGTATACCTTCGCTTACTATATTTTTACTTCCAGGGGGCAGCTTATTGTTACCGTTATTGATTAAATTTATTCCTCAATTGTTGCCGTCTTCGTTTAATGAAAATTTAGAAGATTAAAGAGGTATAAATGATTTTTTTACTTAATTTTGGCAACAAATAATTGTCTATGACAACGCAACAGCTAGTTACCCAAATTTTTTCAAAAAAATCTTTTCTTTGTA
The DNA here is from genome assembly GCF_937876455.1 of uncultured Flavobacterium sp. Taxonomy (GTDB): domain Bacteria; phylum Bacteroidota; class Bacteroidia; order Flavobacteriales; family Flavobacteriaceae; genus Flavobacterium. The sequence continues at coordinate 9,808 of NZ_CALFIG010000115.1, read as the reverse complement.
TAGGTTTAGATGTTGATATGGATAAAATTCCATCACATTTACGAACCACTGAAGATCCCATTTTTGAGTTTAATAAAGCTATTATAGATGCCACACATGATGTATGTGTAGCCTATAAGCCAAATACTGCCTTTTATGAAGCCTATGGTATAAAAGGATGGCAGTCTTTGGAAAAAACAATTACCTATATCAATCAAAATTATCCTGAAATATTTACCATTGCTGATGCAAAACGAGGCGATATAGGAAACACTTCTTCCATGTATGCGAAGGCTTTTTTTGATGATTTAGCCTTTGACTCAGTTACAGTAGCACCTTATATGGGAAAAGATTCTGTAGAGCCTTTTTTAGCCTTTGCGGATAAGCATACTATTTTGTTGGCATTAACGTCAAATGAAGGTGCGTTTGATTTTCAAACGTTGCAAGTGAATGGAAAGGAAATCTATAAAACTGTTTTAGAGACTTCTAAGACATGGAAAAACAGTCATAATCTAATGTATGTAGTGGGCGCCACTAAGGCTGAATTTTTTACTGAAATTAGAAAAATTGTACCTGACAGCTTTTTGCTAGTTCCTGGAGTTGGTGCACAAGGTGGAAGTTTATCTGAAGTGTGTAAATACGGTATGAATGAAAAAGTTGGTTTATTAATCAATTCGTCTCGAGGTATTATTTATGCTTCTGCAGGTATTGATTTTGCTGAAAAGGCTAGGGAAGAAGCTTTAAAATTACAACATGAAATGGCTTCATTAATACCTTAAAATTAACAAAACGTGAAGCAATTTACAGATCAACTAGGCACAACACATACATTTGAGCATACTCCTTCTCGTATTATTTCTTTAGTGCCTTCACAAACAGAAACATTATTTGATTTAGGTTTAGAAGATGAGCTTGTGGGCGTAACCAAATTTTGTGTGCATCCCTTTCATTTAAAAGCTACAAAGACAATTATAGGTGGTACCAAGCAAATAAATATAGCTAAAATACAAGCCTTACAGCCCGATATTATTATTGCTAATAAAGAAGAAAATACACTAAAGATTGTAGCGCAATTAAAAGAAATTTGCCCGGTGTGGGTTACAGATGTGCTTACCATTGAAGATAGTATTCAAGTTATACGAGATTTTGGAAATATATTTAATAAACGTACTGATGCACAAAAATGGATTGAAAAGATAACTTTTGGATTAACCGATTTTCAGGAATTTATTAAATCTAAATCAGCTCAAAAAGCGGCCTATTTTATTTGGGCAAACCCTTATATGGTAGCAGCAGGAGAAACGTATATTAATGAAATATTGAAGTTGAATAAGTTTGAAAATATATACGATTCCAATCCCAAGTATGAAGGACGTTATCCTGAAGTGATCATTCAAAAAATGCGCATTCAAGGTGATCCTGAGTTGGTATTGTTGTCTTCAGAACCCTTTCCGTTTGCAGACAAACATGCTTTTGAATTAGGGCGACATACCCATCACGCGCGAACCGTTTTTGTTGATGGGGAATATTTTTCTTGGCACGGAACAAGACTCGTAAAAGCATTTGACTATTTTAAAGTACTACACAATACGCTATAAAAAAAACAACTAAACTTTCGCTTAGTTGTTTTCTTAACTAAAAACTAACCCTAACCAATATTGAAATACTAATTATTTCTTTTACAAAGTTGCACTAATTTATTGAATGAAGGTGTTAATTAAATGTTATATCTATGTTATTGATTCTTTAAATAATAGTTGTTAAATTCCAAACCTAAAACCGAAGTAAGCATCTGCTTGTTTTGAATTATCCATTGCTGCAGATACTATAGAGTTTGAACCTATAAAGAAACCGCCTAAACGCAACCCAAAACCACTTGTGAATTTTGAAATTTCATTTTGTGATAATGGTATAAATACTTCAAAAAATTTTGTTGCAAATCGAGGAATTAAGGTATACGTGTTTTGTGCTGTAATTTGAATGTTAATATTGTTGTTTACTACTCGTTGATTTAGTATTCCTGTAATATAAAATTTACTCACTACTTTTAAATCAGCATAAAGATTAAGTGTTGTAGGCATTTTTACAGCAAATGACGAAGTGCTCTCTGTTTTTTGAAAAAATTGTGCATTTTGACCTGTGGCTAGTTGTTGTTCTAATTCTTGAAAGCTGTTAATGTTTTCAAATTGACTTAAATTTAAATTTTGTGAACCATTAATATTTAAGGTATAATCTATAGATTTATTGGTGTCAGACTTGAATTTCATGCTACCAATGTTTTTAACAGATAAACCAGCATGAAACAGTGTGTTTTTTGAATCTTTCTCTTTAAATGTATATGTAACACCTAAATCGGCAGCAAAACCATTAATTCCTTGACTAAAAAAATTTGTAAAAGAAGATGAATTTGTAAAATCATTTCCTAATACATTAGAATAGGTAAGATTTATTGCAGCTGTTGCATTGGTAACTATATAATTTCCTCCAACGTTTGTAATGGTTCCTGTAAATTTATTAGCGCCAAAATTTGCATAAGCCCCTGGAAAAAGAACTCTAATTGTAGCTCCTCCAGCAATTTTATGACGCCCGAGTTCAATTATTTTTCTAGCTACACTAAAATCGATTTCTCCCCATGTAGTAGCATTCATGCGTTGATTTTCTTTAGATAAAACCAAATTTGGCAAGGCGCTGTTAAAGCTGCCGCTTTGTATGGCATTTCCTAAACTCGCATTGATGTCTACTAAATTTGCTTTAACAGCAGCTTGAGTTGAAACAGCATAACTCCATCTGCCTAATTTAAAGCCAACTCCAGGGCCAATGATAGATGCGTCTATTGCTGCATTTGTAGGTTCAGTTCCTTCAAAAAATTTTGACTCTAAATTTGTCCCATTGACTAAATCTTTGAATGAAAGTTTGTTGTTTGAAAAAGCAAAGCTCATATTGTATAGGTTAACGTCCACCAGCATATTCATGTTTGATAATTCTGCTGGATTTAGTGTTGCGTTTAACAATCCACCTCTTTTAGAGGTTGTCATACCCATAAAATGTTCTTGAGCAATACAGGTGTTTATTCCTAGAAGAATGAAATAAACTTTTAAAAGCATGTTTTTCATAATGTAGTATTTTAGGATTAAAGGGTTAACGAATTTTAGTTAAACTTATTGTATATCAAATTTACGCAAAATTGTTCATGTTTTACTAAAAAAAAACATATTTAGGTTTGTCAAAAAAAAATATATGACTTACCTTTGAACAGAATTCACAAAATAATTTCCGGAAAACATGTTTGAATTTCAACAGTATTTAGGTTTCATTCTTTTCTTAACCATTTTAACTATAGGTTTTTGGTTAATGTTTTTCTTGGTAGGTTTCGTTCAATATTGGGTTGGAGGAGCTATCATTGAATTGCTAAAAGAGAGAAGAGAGAAAAAATTAGCTGAGCAAGAGCAATAGTTTACGTTCACTAAATAAAAATCCCGATAAGTACTTATCGGGATTTTTTATGTTTTTAGAATTCACCTCCACCATCATCTTCTCGTTTTGGCATTTTTTCTTTTTCATTTTTCTGCTTGTTGAAGCGGTATGTGAATGAAAGAGTAATTTGTCTCACACGCCATTGCATCGCAGTATCTGAATCAATTTGACCTGGAATATATGTTTGCATACGTCTAATTCTAGAATTAAATACATCATTTACATTTAAAGAAATAGTGGCTTTATCTTTCATGATGTCTTTACTAAAGGCTAAATTCATAGCAAAAATACCTTTAACCATACCTTGTGCTGTTCGTTGAGAACCATTGTAGGTTACGTTGGTTTGCCAATCAATTTTATTTGGAAACGTGATTTTAGAATTTAATCTTGTAAACCAACTTGATGCAGTGTTATCAAGGTTTTGTGTTTTAGTAATACTTGTATTTGTATTATCTACATAAGTATATGAAAAATTACCTTTAGTTTCGGTTCTAAATACATTTAAATTACTATTTAACTTCCACCATTTATAAGGTGTATAATTTAATGTAAACTCAAACCCAGATCTGTTTTCTTCTCCGATGTTTACAAAACTCATGGTTGTGATTGGAATGCCATTTTCATTTAACCCCTCAACATAGCGAACGTGTTGAGCCGAATTTTTAGTATAGTTATAATAAACGGATGTGCTTAGGGTTATTTTTTCCATTTTTTTAAGGAATCCCAAGTCTACCGCATCAGTTAGTGAAGGATTTAAATCTGGATTTCCTCTAAAGAGATTAATGTTACTCGAATACGTGCTAAACGGATTAATTTGTCTTCCACGTGGACGATTAATTCTTTTACTATAATTTAAAGATAAATTAGTATCATCACCTAACTCATAAGTAAAGAACGCGCTTGGGAAAAAATTAGTATATTTTTTGGTTTTAAATTGTGAAGACGTTAATTGATTGATTTCTATATTTGAATCTTCAAAACGTAAACCATAAAGCATACTTAATTTATTTACTTTAATACCCATTTGAGTATACAAGGCATTTACATGTTCAATATATTCTAATACATTTGTAAAAGAAGTATTAATTACGCCATTATTAAGTACAGCATAATCTGTGTTTTGATTTAGAAAATTTCCTCTGTAGCCTGCTTCAAGTTGAAAAACATCATTTATAGGAAATACATAATCTGTTTGGATTAATGTTCTTTTTTGTTTTTGATTGTTCTTAGTGTCGTCAATTGTTGTAGTTGAAGAAAGGGTAGAATTATCATAGATAACGGAATTGCTAAAATTTTTACTTTCTGAAATGGATACGTCAGCTGTTAATTTGTGACCAGATTTTTTAAAATTTTTAATAAAATTAGAATTAAACTCGATGTTATCTTCAAGTTGCTTTTCAAGATTTAATCTGTTTCTGTAAAAAGTATATATTCTATTGGCATCATAATTATAGTAATCTACATCTTCTTCATTATTTCCTCGGTTTTTTCTATAATTAAATCCATTTGTCCAGGTGGTAGATTTGTCAATAAACCAATCTAATCCAAAACCACCATTATAGCCTTTGTTTAGTCTTGAATTGTCTCTGTTTTCGTCAATATATCTATTTGCAGAATTGTCTGGGTTTAAATATTTTGTTTCTACATCAGAAAAACCCGGATTACTTTTATAGGTATACCCTTGTATAGTAAATAGGTTGATTTTACCTGTTTTGTAATTTAAAGTTCCATTTATCCCATGATTGTCTGGAATACCTGTAGTCGCAATTAAAGTTCCATTAAAACCTTTTATTTTTCCTTTTTTTAAGACAATATTTAAAATTCCTGCCCCTCCTTCTGCGTCATAACGTGCCGAAGGATTTGTAATTACCTCCACTTTATCGACAGCATCTGCGGGTAACATTTTTAAGGCATCATTAATGCTAATTGCATTAGATGGTTTTCCGTCAATTAATACTTTTACATTCTCATTTCCTCTTAGGCTTATTGTTCCTTCAACATCAACAGTTACAGAAGGAATATTGTCTAATACATCACTTACTGTTCCTCCTTTAACCATTAGGTCTTTTCCTAGGTTATATACTTTTTTGTCTAGTTTAATTTCAACAGTTGTTTTTTCTGCTCTAATTTCAACGACTTCAATTTCCTTTGCATCTTCTTCAAGTAAAATATTGCCCAAATTTGTGTCGCCTGCAATATTTTGCTGATTTAGGGTACTAGTTTTATACCCCATATATTCAAACTTAATGTTATAAATGCCGTTAGTTACTTCTAATGAAAAATTACCATTACCGTCTGTTGCTGTTCCTGTAATTAATTTGTTTGTGTCAGACTTATAAGCCGAAAGTGTAACAAACTCCATCGGTTTGGAAGTTGTTTTGTCAATTACTTTACCTGTTACAACCGCTTTTTTGAAAGAAGTTTGTGCCAGTAATGTGGTACAAAATAAAAGGGTAACAAGACTAATTATTTTTTTTGATAACATGTTATGTATTTTAATGTGCCAAAGATACATTCTTTAATGTGTATTTTAGCTAATTGTGTGTTAAAGAAATTATAATAGCGTATTTATTTTTTCTGCTGGACGGGCAATTACAGCTTTATTGTTTGTCATAACAATTGGTCTTTCAATTAGTCTTGGAAAGGCAACCATAGCTTTAATGATATCCTTGTCAGTCATTGATTTTTCTTTAAAATTAGCAATCCAATCTTTTTCTTTTGTACGCACTAATTCAATTGGTTTACAATTCAGTTTGCCAATGACTTCTGTGAGTGATTCAACGGTAAAAGGAGTTTCAAAATAATTTATTATTTCGAAAGGCTGATTTAATGATTCTAAAAAACAAACACCTTCTCTTGATTTTGAACAACGATTATTATGATAGATGGTTAGCATGATATTTTTTTTACAAAAATAATAATTGTAATTTAGACCTCTAAATAATTAAGCATGTATATTGAACAACTTCAAAAATATAAACCAAAATTAGTATTATATCTTCCTATTCCATTAGGGTTTTTAGGGTTAATGATTTATAACTATATGAGTACGGCAAATTTAGATACAGCTAAACTCATGCAAGATTACATTAAAAATTTTGGGGAGAATGTTACATTTATGTTACTTATTGTACCCTTTCCTATATTTTTACTAGGTGTATTACTGTACAATAGACACGTACAAAATAATTCCATTAGATTACTAACGACTTCAAGAACCAAAATAGATTGGCGTCGTGTCTTTTTTTCATTTAGTATATGGGGTATATTTACTATCGTTTCTACTTTAATCTCTTTTTGGCTAATGCCTCAAGATTTTGTTTGGAATTTTAAACCCATTCCTTTTTTTGTTTTTTTACTTTTAGCCGTTATTTTTATTCCACTTCAAACTTCTTTTGAAGAATATTTATTCAGAGCCCACCTATTACAAGGCTTGGGTTTGGCCACTCAAACAAGATGGGTGCCATTAATAGTCACATCTGTTTTATTTGGATTGATGCATGCAGCCAATCCAGAAGTAGAAAAAATGGGATTCATAATTATGTTGTATTACATAGGCACAGGCTTGTTTTTAGGAATACTTACTTTAATGGATGAAGGCTTGGAGTTAGCACTAGGTTTTCATGCAGCTAATAATTTAATTGGAGCATTGTTGCTTACTTCCGATTGGTCTGCTTTTCAAACAAATTCTTTATTTAAAGACGTTTCTGATCCTCAAGTAGCTTTGCAAATTGTTGTGCCTGTCGTATTAATTTATCCTATATTATTGCTTTTTTTTTCAAAAAAATACAAATGGAAAAATTGGAATCAAAAGTTATTGGGGCGCTTACAAACTAGTGAAAATCAATAGAAATTATGTCGCAATTTATTCACCCCAATTTTAAACTAAACGGACAGTCATTTGACCTACTAGAGTTACTTGCTTTAGCTTTACAATGGTCAAAAGAAGGGATGTTGTATGAAAAAGAGACAGGTAATTTTCTTTTAGATTGGTTGAATAAGGAAACGCATCTTATGGTTACATCTTCTGGTTCTACTGGTAAACCAAAAAAAATATATTTGTCAAAAAGTGCTATGAAAGCTTCGGCAGAAGCAACGGCAAGTTATTTTCATTTAAAACCAAAAGATACCGCTTTACTTTGTTTATCAGCTCAGTATATAGCTGGCAAAATGATGCTGGTAAGAGCGCTGCAAATAGGCATGCATATAGATGTAATAGAGCCTTCAACTATGCCTTTGCAAAGATTGACTAAGTCATATGATTTTGCGGCAATGGTACCTTTGCAAGTGGCACAATCGCTGTCTGATTTATCAAAGATAAAAACGTTGCTTATTGGTGGTGCAAAATTGCAGCCCGAATTGGTTTCAAAATTAGCACAACTTCCCACCCAAATTTATGAAACGTATGGCATGACAGAAACCATTACACATATTGCGGTTAAGCGAGTGGGAGAATCTAATTTTTCTTTATTACCTCACGTGAAAATAACCGTTGATGAACGAAATTGCTTAGTTATTCATGCTCCCTTTATTTCGGAAGAAGCTATAGTGACCAATGATGTTGTGGAAGTGTGTTCACCTACCCAATTTAAACTAAAAGGACGCTGGGACAATGTAATTAATTCGGGGGGGATAAAAATTTTTCCTGAAGAGCTTGAAGATGTTTTAAGTGCTTATATTACTTCACGATTTTTTATTGCTTCGCTCCCTGATGCCCTTTTAGGTGAAAAAGTTGTATTAGTTATTGAAGCGTTACCCTTTGCAATCAATTCTAAACTATTTGAAAACTTGACAACCTATCAAAAGCCTAAAGCGATTTATTTTGTTCCAACATTTATTGAAACACCTACTCAAAAAATCAATCGGAAGAAAACACTTGAATTAATTCAACCTAATTAATTACTCTTTTTTACTTACCTTAATATAAAAATGTTTGGTAGCGACTTCAATATCTTGTAAAGTTGTTGTGTTATCAATAGTCAGTTCTTGTTCAGTAACAGTAGGGTAGATGCGTGTGGTCTTACCTTGAACAGTTATATCTACAGGCATAGAAAATTCAGGCAGTGTGTTTTCCCAATTATAGGTTAAGTGAGTACCATTTTTGTGTAGAAGTAACCGAGGAATTTTTGTTGTGGTAAGGTATTGCATAAAAACAGGTGTCAAGTTTAAACCACTTTCTTTATTGAAAAAGTCAATCACCGTTTTGGTATCAATAATCTGTTTTTTATACGTTTCGGAATAATCACGTAATAATTTCCACCATTTTACATCGTCATTTATAATGTGTCTGATGGTATTTAATAGTAAAGCGCCTTTATAATACATGTCGCCACTACCTTCATGATTTACACCAAATTTTCCAATAATAGGACGATCGTTTCTTACGCTTTTTGCTTGCCCGTTTACATATTTTAATGCTTCGTCATAGCCTTTTATGCATTCAATAAATACGGTTTCGGTATAGGTAGTAAACCCTTCGTGAATCCACATGTCGGCAATGTCTTTACTGGTAATACTATTGCCAAACCATTCGTGGCCTGTTTCGTGAATGGTAATGTAATCAAAAAAAAGCCCTGCACCAGTACCTGATAAATCATAGCCCATGTAGCCTTTTTTGTACTTGTTTCCGTAGGCTACAGCACTTTGATGTTCCATACCTAAATAAGGTGTTTCCACTAATTTATACCCATCTTCAATGAAAGGGTAGGTGCCAAATTTCGATTGAAAACAATTTAGCATAGGTTTCACGTCATTGTCAAAATGAAGTTTAGCTTTTTCAGCATTTTCTCGCAAGATATAATAATCTATATCCAATCCGTTGAGTTCGTCATGAAGATGAACATAATCTGCAATATTTAGGGTAATGTCATAGTTGTTAATAGGGTTTTTTACTTCCCAATCCCAGCGTGTGTAACCATTTTTAACTTTTGTACTTCCCATAAAACGCCCATTAGAAACATTCATCAAACCATCTGGAACAGCTACTTTTATACTAGCACCATTATCGGGTTCGTCTGTCTGTGTATCTTTACAAGGATACCACAAACTAGCTCCTATTCCTTGAACGGCTACCCCAATCCAAGGCTTCCTTGAAGTATCTGATGAAAAGACGAAACCACCATCCCATGGTGCATTTTTAGCAACAAGTGGATTTCCAGAATAATCTATTTTAAGTTGGTGTGAAGTCCCCTTTTTTAGTAGTTTAGGAAATTTAATAAAAACAGCATTGAATTCTCTTGAAAAACTAACCTTGGTATGCTTATCTAGAACCATGTTGTTTATGGTCATATTGTCAAATAAATCCAATTGAATAACTTGTGTATTGTCGTCTAGTTTAAATAGTATGGTATTGCTA
>NZ_CALFIG010000114.1 GCF_937876455.1 uncultured Flavobacterium sp. | reverse complement strand
GTACAAGTACACCTAACACGTATACGGTTACTTATACCATACCAGCGAGTGCAGGTTGTGCTGCTGTTCCTGTGACTACTACGGTAACAATAACGTCATTACCTACGGCAAGTATTTCGGTAACCCCTACAACCATTTGTTCAGGTTCTACTTCTGTGGTTACCTTTACAGGTACCCCAGGAGCAATAGTGACTTATATGGTTGATTCAGGAGCAAATCAAACCATTACATTAAACACTTCAGGTTCTGCTACAGTTACTACACCACCACTTGTTAATGCATCTGTTTATACATTAGTAAGTGTAGGGAATGGTTGTACAGTTTCTTTAACTAATGCTGTTACTATAAATGTATTACCTTTGCCAACTGCTAGTATTGTAGGAAGTACAATTTGTGCAAATACAACAGGTACAGTTACTATTTCAGGAACACCTGGCGCTATAGTAGAATATACTATAGATGGTGGAGCAAATCAAACGGCAATTTTATCCTCTACAGGTACTGTTATTCTTACTACACCATTGCTAACTGCTAATTCTGTTTATCAGTTGGTGAGTGTTACAAGTGCTACTACACCGGCATGTGTTAAGACATTAAGTGCCTCAGCTACTGTTATAGTAAATCCAATTCCTGTTGTTACAGCTACTCCAGTAGGAGAAACAATATGTTCGGGAACAAGTACAAATATAAGTTTAACAAGCAGTGTAGCTTCTACACAATTTGATTGGGTAGTCACTAGTCAAGTAGGAGTAAGTGGCGCCACGAATGGTTCGGGCAATGCGATTGTTCAAGTATTAACAGCTACTGGTATTACTAATGGTTTTGTTATTTATAGCATTACCCCAACTGCTAATAGTTGTATAGGTTCAGCCATAACAGTTCAAATAAATGTTACGCCAAAACCAGTAGCTAGTTTTGTAGCAGATACAACCTATTGTAATGGAGAAACAACGAGTATTACATTAAGTAGTACTATACCGGGCACTACTTTTACATGGAATGTAGCTTCATCTAATGTAAATACCACTACAGTATTACCGGGTTCTGGAAATAATATTTCACAGGCATTAAATTTAATTAATAATAGTAATGTTGGTTCGGTTACGTATACCGTATTACCATTTGCAAACAATTGTTATGGAGATCCTGTATCTATTGCTATAGATGTTAATCCGATTCCAAATGTAAGTTTAGCCATTGAGGATACTGATATTTGTAGTGGTGAGATGGTTCACATAGATGCGAGTAGTAGTATTGCAGGAGCAACATTTAACTGGATGATTTTAAATCAGACAGGCGCTGTTGTTACGGGCCCTACTACAGGCACAGGTGCTAGTATTGATCAAGTGATTACTACTACAAGTCCAGTGGCTTCGGGTACGGTAACCTATCAAGTAACACCGATTAAGAATGGATGTGTGGGAAGTTCATCTACGGTTACTGTTACGGTTCATCCAAGACCTGAGATTTTTGGAGTTTTACCACAGCAACCAATTTGTAGTGGTGAATCGACTTCTATTGTTTTAGCCGCTTCTTTACCAGGTACTACTTTTAATTGGGTTGTGTCTAATTCTCAAGGTGTTTCAGGAATGAGTGCAGGTACAGGAACAAGTATTACTCAAGTATTGACTACTACGAGTTCAACACAAGGTTCCGTTACGTATGCTGTTACGCCGATGTTAAATGGTTGTGAAGGAACGATGGTTGAATATACAGTTTTAGTTAATCCGTTACCAATAGTTTCATTAGAGGATGGTCATGTTTGTGTCATTCAAGCTACGGGAGTTGTTTATCAAACCTATTTATTAGAATCAGGTGTTTCTTCAACAGGGTATACTTTTACGTGGTATTTAGATGGTGTTCAATTAGCAAGTTCAGGTCCGAATCACGTAGCTACTGCACCAGGTGTGTATGAGGTTCGTGTTCGTAATACCGTTACCAATTGTCAGGCGATTGCTACGGCTACTGTAATTCCGGTTTATCCCGCTACTGCATTTACCACTACGGTAACTGAAGCCTTTACAAATAATGCTACGATAACTGTAACAGTTACTCAACCAGGAACAGGTACATTAGTGTATGCATTAGATGGGGGAGCATGGCAAAGTTCAAATGTTTTTGAAGGTGTTGAAGCAGGAATACATACGGTGGCCGTTGGCGATGAAGAGGGTTGTACGTATTTAGAGACGAATGTTTTGGTTATTGATTACATGAAATACTTTACACCAAATGGAGATGGGTATAATGATACGTGGAATATTATTGGATTAAATGCACAACATAACGCAAAAATTTATATATTTGACCGCTATGGAAAATTAATCAAGCAGTTGGACCCATTAGGTCAAGGATGGGATGGAACGTATAATGGTCAAACCTTACCGTCTACGGACTATTGGTTCACGGTTGATTACACTGAAAACCAACAGCAAAAACAATTTAGAGCGCATTTTTCATTAAAGAGATAAAACAGAATAAGTAAAAAAGGGAACCACATAGGTTCCCTTTTTTTAACAAATTAAATTATACTTAATTACAAATTATATTGATTATCCAAAATCAATTTAGATGCTATTTTATTACGTAGAGCTACTATATTTGGCATGTTTACATATTTTGTAAAGCGTTTTAACCCCATTAACATCATACGTTGTTCATCACCTTCTGTAAAGGAAGCTATACCTTCTTTTCCTTTTAGAGTAATAATATCTGTTGCGTGATATAGATAAAGTTGTGCCATTGCAATTTGAATTTCAGCTGCTTCTTTACCTAATTTTTTTGCTATCTTTTCAGCTCTTAATATGCCACTTTCTGCCATATAAATTTCTATAAGTATATCTGCAGCGGCCATAAGTAATTGTTGGTGGTTTTCTAATTCGGTGCCAAATTTTTGAACTGCACTACCTGCGACCATTAAAAAAGCTTTTTTCAATTTAGCAATCATCTCTTTTTCTTCAGCGAAAAGTTCAGAATAGTCGGGTGTTTCAAAAGAAGGGATACCCATTAATTCTTCAGCAACAGCCATAGCTGGACCTAATAAATCAACATGCCCTTTCATCGCTTTTTTTATTAACATACCTACAGATAGCATGCGATTAATTTCATTAGTTCCTTCATAGATGCGAGCAATACGAGCATCTCTCCAAGCAGATTCCATAGGTGTATCTTCAGAGAACCCCATACCACCAAATATTTGTATACCTTCATCTGTACAGTTTTGTACATCTTCAGAAACAGCAACTTTAAGTATTGAACATTCAATAGCAAATTCTTCTACACCTTTTAATTCAGCTTCTTGATGGGTATTTCCGTTATTTACTCGGATTTTAATTCTGTTTTCAATATCACCACCCGCTCTGTAAGAGGCACTTTCATCAATAAAACAATTCGTTGCCATTTCTGCTAATTTAGCTTGTATAGCACCAAAATTAGAAATAGGTGTATTGAATTGGATACGCTCATTAGCATATTTTACAGCTCCACTAATTGTTCTTCTTTGTGCTTCTAAACAAGCAGCTGCTAATTTAATTCGTCCTACATTTAAAGCGTTCATCGCAATTTTGAATCCTTCACCTCGTCCTGCAAGCATATTTTCAATAGGAACTTTAGTTTCATTAAAAAATACTTGTCTAGTTGAACTTGCTCGAATACCTAATTTATGTTCTTCTTCTCCAAGCGTAATTCCATTTGGATTATTTTTATCGTATTCAACTATGAATCCCGTAATGTTTTTGTCGTCTTCAATTCGTGCAAAAACAATCATCAAATTACAAAAACCGGCATTGGATATCCACATTTTTTGACCTGAAATCAAATAATGTCTTCCATCAGCAGAAAGTACCGCTCTTGTTTTACCTGAATTAGCATCTGATCCTGCGCCCGGTTCAGTTAGGCAATAAGAACCAAACCATTCGCCAGAAGCTAATTTTGGGACGTATTTAACTTTTTGTTCTTCTGTACCATATAATGTAATAGGCATTGTTCCAATACCTGTATGTGCCCCAAATGCAGTGGAGAAAGACCCTGTTGCACCCGAAATATAATCACAAACTAGCATGGTATTAATGAACCCCATTCCTAAACCTCCGTAAGCTTCTGGAACAGCTACTCCTAAAAATCCAAGTTCTCCTGCTTTGCGCATACACTCTTCTGTATAAGCGTAATCTTTCTTTTCGAATTTATCTTTATGAGCCCATAATTCTTTGTCAACGAATTCTTTTACTGAATCACGCATCATGATTTGCTCTTCATTGAAATCTTCGGGTGTGAAGATGTCTTCGCATTTTGTTTCTTTTACAAGGAATTGCCCTCCTCTAATTATATCTTCCATAATTTTTTATTTTTCTTCTTTCGTCTATTTCTTACTTTAAAAATTCAAAAACTCCGGCAGCACCTTGTCCTGTTCCAACACACATTGAAACGATTCCGTATTTGCTGTTTCTTAATCGCATTTCGTCAAACAATTGTACCGATAATTTAGCCCCTGTACAACCTAGTGGATGACCTAAAGCGATAGCTCCTCCGTTTACATTTATGATTTCTGGATTTAAACCTAATTCTCTCACAACCGCTAACGATTGTGCTGCAAACGCTTCGTTTAATTCAATTAAATTAATTTGGTCTTGCTTTAACCCCGCTTGTTTTAATGCTTTTGGAATGGCTGTAACAGGACCAATTCCCATGATTCTTGGTTCAACTCCAGAAGCAGCATAACTTAACATTCTAGCAATGGGTTCTAAGTTTAATTCTTTCACCATTGCTTCGCTCATGATTAAAACGAAAGCTGCACCATCACTCATTTGTGAAGAATTTCCTGCTGTCACAGAACCATCAGCTGCAAATACCGGTTTTAAGTTCCCTAAAGCTTCAACTGAAGTCCTTGCTCTTGGGCCTTCATCTTTAGTAACAACATAAGATTTGGTTTCTTTTTTGCCGTCTTCATTTACAAATGTTTGTTCCACTGTGATAGGTGCAATTTGGTTGTCAAATTTGCCTTCTGCTTGCGCTTTTAAAGCTTTCATATGCGATTGAAATGCAAACTCATCTTGATCGGCACGAGAAACATTGAATTGGTTAGCAACCGCTTCAGCTGTTAAGCCCATTCCCCAATAATAATCTTCGTGACCAGCAGCTGTAATTTTATAATCGGGAGTAGGTTTGTAGCCACCCATTGGAATATAACTCATACTTTCTGCTCCTCCAGCGATGATACAATCTGCCATTCCTGATTGAATTTTAGCGGTTGCCATAGCTATAGTTTCTAATCCTGATGCACAATATCTGTTTACTGTAACTCCAGGGACATCTGTGATTTTTAATCCCATTAATGAAATTAAACGAGCTACATTCAACCCTTGTTCAGCTTCAGGCATAGCATTTCCTACCATGACATCATCAATACGGGTTTTATCAAAATGAGGCAGTTGCGCCATCATGTGTTCGATGGTTTCTGCTGCTAATTCGTCTGGTCTTTTGAATCGGAATAAGCCTTTTGGTGCTTTTCCTACCGCAGTACGGTATCCTTTTACTATATATGCTGTTTTCATATTTAGTTGTATTAAGATTGGAGTATTAAGTATTAAGACTTACCAATCGATTTATTAATTTTTTTTAAGTGATTTTTGGAAAGAAAAACTCATATTACTAATTTCAACTAATTGATTTATGATTGGTTGAATAATATCTTCACTAGCTAAACTTAATCTTTTTGCTAAAATTAGTTGTGTTATAAGTTCAAATGTAGAACCATTTGCAATTCCTAAAAATTGGATAAACTCTTTATTTGAATTTCTTCCAGAACCTTCTGCAATATTTGAAGGAATAGAAACGGCACATTTCTTAATTTGATGAATTAGATTGAATTTTTCATCTACAGGGAGTAAAAGTGAAACATTGTAAACTTCAACAGCTACATCAATTGCTTTTTGCCAAATCTTTAATTTTTCAAAATTATGCATAGGTCTTAATACTTAATTCTTTTTACTTTATACTAATTTCTTAATGGTTTGCCTTTGGTTAACATATACTGAATTCTTTCTAATGATTTTCTTTCTCCAGTTAATGATAAAAATGCTTCTCTTTCTAAATCCAATAAGTATTGTTCAGAAACTAACGTGGCTTCTGATAAATCGCCACCTGCCATTACATAGGCTAATTTGTTTGCAATTTTTTTATCGTGTTCAGAAATGTATTTACCCGCTTCCATTTGGTCTGTTCCAACTAAGAACATTCCTAAAGCTTGTTTTCCTAATACTTTGATATCTTTTCTTTTAACAGGTTGTGTGTAGCCTTGTTCTGCCATTTGTAAAGCTACTTGTTTAGCTGTTGCAATTTGGCGGTCTTTATTTACGACAACAATATCTCTTCCTTTTTGTAAAACGCCAGTATCAAATCCTTCATAAGCCGAAGTAGCTACTTTTGCCATTCCTATAGTTAAGAAATATTCTTGAAGGACATTTAATTCCACATCGTTTTTACGGAATAAATCAGATGCTCTCAATGCCATCTCTTTAGAACCCCCACCGCCTGGAATAACTCCAACGCCAAATTCGACTAATCCGATATAGGTTTCTGCTGCGGCAACTGCTCTATCAGCGTGCATGGTTAATTCACAACCACCACCTAATGTCATTCCGTGAGGTGCTGCAATAACGGGTATTGAAGAATAACGACAACGCATCATGGTGTCTTGGAACATTTTGATTGCCATGTTTAGTTCGTCATATTCTTGCTCAACCGCCATCATGAAAATCATAGCTAAATTAGCCCCAACAGAGAAATTAGTCCCTTGATTTCCAATAACTAATCCGTTGTATTCTTTTTCCGCAATATCAATTGCTTTATTTATACCTTGTAAAACACCCGCACCAATCGAATTCATTTTTGATGTGAATTCTAAATTGATGATTCCGTCTCCTAAATCGGTAATGATACTTTCGCTGTTGTTCCATATTTTTTTAGTATCTCTAATATTATTTAGAATAATGAAGGCATCTTGACCTGGAATTTTCTCTACCTTTTTGTTAGTGATAGAGTAGAAATGCGTTGCTCCATCTTTAATTGAATAGAAAGAAGTGGTTCCAGAAGCTAACATATCGGTAACCCAAGACACAGGTTGTAATCCTTCTGCTTGCATTAATTCGATTCCTTTTTCTACACCTATTGCATCCCAAATTTCGAATGGACCATTTTCCCATCCAAAACCTGCTTTCATAGCATCATCGATTTTGTAAAAAGCATCTGTAATTTCAGGAATTCTGTTTGAACAGTATTGGAACATAGAAGCGAAGTTTTTTCTGTAAAATTCACCTGCTTTATCTTTTCCAGTAACTAAAACTTTGAATCGATCAATTGGTTTTTCAATCGTTTTAGTTAGTTCTAAAGTAGCAAAAGATGCTTTTTTATTAGGTCTGTATTCTAATGTGTTTAAATCTAAAGTGAGAATCTCTTTTCCTTCTTTTTTATAGAAACCTTGTCCTGTTTTGCTTCCTAACCATTTGTTTTCCATCATTTTGTTTACAAATTCAGGAAGCTTGAATAATTCATGTGCTTCGTCAGTAGGGCAATTTTCATAAATTCCGTTTGCTACATGAACCAAAGTATCTAAACCAACCACATCAACTGTTCTAAAAGTAGCAGATTTTGGACGACCAATAACAGGTCCTGTTAATTTGTCCACTTCTTCTACGGTTAAGCCCATTACTGCCACTTGGTGAAACAAACTTTGAATTCCGAATATTCCAATTCTGTTACCAATAAAAGCAGGAGTATCTTTTGCAACGACTGAAGTTTTTCCTAAGAATTTTTCACCATAATTTGTTAAAAAATCTAATACTTCTTGAGAGGTTTTAGTGCCTGGAATAATTTCGAATAATTTTAAGTAACGTGCTGGGTTGAAAAAGTGTGTTCCACAGAAATGTTTTTGAAAATCGTCACTTCTTCCTTCACTCATAAATTGAATAGGAATTCCAGATGTATTTGAAGTTACAAGAGTTCCAGGTTTTCTAAATTTATCAATTTGTTCAAAGACAAGTTTTTTGATGTCTAATCGTTCTACAACAACTTCAATTATCCAATCCACACTGGCAATTTTAGCCATATCATCAGTTGTATTGCCAGTCGTAATTCTTGATGTAAAACTTGAGTGGTAAATAGGAGATGGCTTTGATTTTAAGGCATTGGTTAAATGCTCATTTACTATACGATTTCTTACTTCTTTGTGATCAAGTGTAAGTCCTTTTTTTTCTTCCGCTTCTGAAAGAGAATTTGGAATAATGTCTAAAAGTAATACTTCTACACCAATATTAGCAAAGTGGCAAGCAATTCCGCTACCCATGATTCCAGATCCAATGACTGCAACTTTTTTTATAGTACGTTTCATTACGTGAGTTTTTAGTTGTAGGTTAAATTAAAATATTTTTTTTTCGGCAATTAAATCATCTATAATTTGGGCAACTTCCATAAAATTTTTGAGTTGCTCATCAGAAATATATTTTTTCACAGTGTCATTAAAACGCAAAACTGTATCTTTTGAAAGCTCTCTTTTTTCTTTTCCTTCGTCTGTTAGATAAATTAAAACGCCTCTTCCATCAGATGGATTTTTCTTTTTCATGATTAATCCACGTTCTTCCATCATTTTTAATGTTCGTGTTAGGCTTGTAGCTTCCATTCCCATTTTTGGTCCTAACGAAGTAGAAGGCGTACCGTTTTCTTTATCAATGCTAAGTAACGTAAATCCAGTTGCCATTGTTGCACCATATTTTGTTGCTTCTTCATTATACATTCGGGCAATAGCTTGCCAAGTAGCTCTTAAAACGTAGTCAATTGTTTTATCTTTCATCTAACTAAATGCTTTGGTTTTACAAATATAAATAAAATTACTATGCATGCATAGTTTTTTTGAAATTTTAATAGTTTTTTCATTTAAATTGTAAAAGAGAAGTGTAATAAAGGTATAAAAAAAACTCCTGAAAAGGAGTTTTAAAAAATAAATAAACTTTTTATTTTAATTTTCCATTTGTTATGGCTATAATGGCACCAATAACACCTGTTGAGACTATATTAATAATTATATCTGTTATCATGTTTTCATAGTTTACTTGCATACTCGAATACATGAAAAAATTCATGGATAAACTATATAAAAGCCCTACAATGATACCGACTTTAATGCCTGAAGAAAAGTCTATTGCTTGTGCCCAATTAATTATAATTTGAGAAAGTAAGAAGCCAAAAGCTAAACAACCTAAAAATACAAAGAGTAGATTTTCATTTCCTGTTTGTGGATACAAGTCTTTAAATAACATACCATAAAAAATCCAACCTAAAATGAAATTAACGATGCCTCCTAGAATACCGCCAATAATAAAATTTTTTGTGTTCATAATTTTTTAGTTTAATTGGTTAATGTTATAAAATTAGTAAAAAAAGTTTTAAAACAAATAAAAAACTCCTTAATAATTAAGGAGTTAGGTTTTTTAACTGTAAATTTTAGTGTATAAATTATTATATTTTTCTAAAATTATTTTACGTTTTAATTTCATTGTTGGGGTAAGATGTCCGCCGTCTATTGACCAAATATCTGGTGTCAATTCAAATCGTTTTACTTTTTCCCAATTTCCAAATTTTTCATTATAATGTTCGACTTCTTCTTCAATTCGTTTTATTACGGCTTCATTGGTGCTAATTTCTTCATTTGTTGAGCCGAGTTTAATACTTGGATGTTTCTTTGCCCATTCTTTAATAAATTCAAAATTGGGTTGTATGAATGCACCCGGCATTTTTTCTCCTTCCCCTATGACCATTATTTGTTCAATAAATCGGGATTGTTTGAAAGTATTTTCTAATAATTGAGGAGCTACATATTTTCCACCTGAGGTTTTGAACATTTCTTTTTTTCTATCAGTGATTTTTAAAAAGCCTTCCGCGTCAATTTCGCCGATATCACCTGTATGAAAATAACCATTTTTCAATACCTCATTAGTTTGTGATTCATCTTTGTAATAACCCATCATTACATTTGGCCCTTTACATAAGATTTCGCCATCTTCGGCTATTTTTACTTCTACACCCTCAATTACTTTTCCCACTGTGGCTACTTTAAAGCCTCTGTTTCGCATGTCGTTAACAGAAATTACGGGAGAAGTTTCCGTTAGTCCATAACCTTCCATTACAGGAATGCCTGCTGCCGTAAAAACTTTAGTTAATCTAGGTTGCAAAGCCGCACTTCCAGAAACTAATAATTCTAATTCTCCTCCTAATGCTTCTTGCCATTTTGAGAAAATTAATTTTTTTGCTATTTTTAATTGGAATTCATAGAACCAACCATTTTCACCGTAGGGTTTGTATTGAATACCTAAACCTGTCGCCCAAAAGAATAATTTTTTCTTAATGCCGGTTAATTCGGCTCCTTTAGCATAAATTTTATCGTATACTTTTTCTAGTAATCTTGGCACAACAGACATTACGTGAGGTTTTACTTCTTTTAAATTGTCTGAAATTTTTTCGATACTTTCTGCAAAGTATATTGAAATGCCATAGTACTGATATAGGTATGTAAGCATCCGTTCAAAAATATGACAAATAGGTAAGAAACTTAGCGCCCTTGTATCTCCTTCTCTTAGTGGAACTCTAGGAGCACTCATTAATACATCAGAAACGATGTTTTCATGAGAAAGCATAACGCCTTTAGGTTTGCCTGTTGTTCCAGAAGTGTAGATAATGGTTGCTAAATCTGTTGGACTTACATTGTTTTTTCTGTCTTCAACTACATCTTGGTTTGAGTTATCTGCGCCTAATTCAAGTAATTCTTTCCAATTTTTACAACCCTCTATTTCATTAAAAGAGTAAATGTCTTTTAATGCTGGAATATTTTTTCTAACGGCTATTAATTTATCATATACTTCTTGGTCTGAAACAATGCAAAATTTAGATTCTGAATGATTTAAAATATATTCATAATCTTCTGAAGCTATAGTTGGATATATGGGAACAGTTTGTGCCCCTGTTTGTAATATTCCTATGTCGCACATATGCCATTCGGTTCTGTTTGTAGATGAAATAATGGCTATTTTATCATTTTTTGCAACATCTAATCTAAGTAATGCTCTTGAAATAGCATTTGCTTTATCTAAATAGTCTCTTGTTGATGTTTTAACCCAATCTGTACCATATTTAGTAACTAATGCATCAGAAAGATTGAATTTTTCTGCTTGATAGTAGGGGAAATCGAAAAGTCTTGTTACAGTAATCATATATGTCATGGTTTATTTCGTAATGCAATTTATAAAAAAATAACGAATTAAATTTAGTGGATTAGTATTTTAAGCTATTAATATTATTAATTTTGTAATCTAATCGCGTGAATGGATGAAGCATTTTTTAAGAATAGATGAATATAAAGCACTGTTTTTCAGAATATTTTTAGTTTATATATTTTATTTTGTAGCTAGAATTTTATTTTGTTTTTATAATGCCGATTTAGTAGAAATAACTTCGTTTTCCGATTTTATTTCTCTTGCTTATCATGGATTAGCTTTTGATACTACAGCGATTTTATATGTTAATAGTTTATTTATTTTACTTTCTGTATTTCCTCTTTTTATAAATACAAGACCTAAATTTCAACAACTATTATTTGGTGTTTATTTCAGTACAAATTTGTTGTTTTATTCACTTAATTTTATTGACTTAATTTACTACAGATTTAATTTTTCTCGCTTTACGCTTGCTGCTTGGGAAGTTTTTAAACATGAGGAAGCAAAAGGAGGCATGATTTTTAGATTTTTATATACGTATTGGCATGTGTTTTTATTATATATTCTTCTGGCTGCTTTTTGGATTTATTTGTATCGAAAAGTAAAAGTTACCTATGTTTTAAATACATATTCAAAATCAAAGTATATAATTACTTCTATTATAGGTGTACTTTTTGTGGCGCTATTATCGATTGGTGGTATAAGGGGAGATTTTAAGAAAAGTACGCGTCCCATCAGTTTAGTAGACGCCAATACTTATGTCCAAAAGACACAACATGCAGATGTGGTGTTGAATTCTACCTTTACATTTATAAGAACGTTAGGTGTGCAGACCTTTAAGAAAACAGCTTTCGCTATTCCTAACCAAGTGGTTGAATCTAATTTTAAACCCATAAAATTTTATAAGAATAATAAACCTTCCACACCTAACATTGTATTAATTATTACAGAAAGCATGGGTAGGGAATATATAGGAGCATTCAATAAAAATACTGATATAAAAGGATATAAAAGTTATACCCCATTTTTAGATTCCTTAGCAACAAAAAGTATGATTTTTACCAATGCTTATGGAAATGGCTATAAGTCTATTCATGGTATGGCTTCTATTCTTTCGGGAATACCGTCTTTTCAAGATGCTTTTACATCTTCGCCATATACTAAACAAAATATAGAATCGCTGGTTTCTTGTTTAAAAGAGAAAGGGTACACTACTTCTTTTTTTCATGGTGCGCCAAACGGTTCTATGGGATTTTTAGGGTTTGCCAATATTTTAGGATTTGATCAGTATTATGGCATGACTGAATATGCAAATGATAAAGATTTTGATGGTTCTTGGGGTATTTGGGACGAGCCTTTTTTACAATATATGAATCAAACCATTAGTAAAAAGAAACAGCCTTTTTTTAGTACGGTATTTACCGTTTCTTCTCATGAGCCGTTTGTTATTCCCTCAAAGTATGAAGGAAAGTTTCCAAAAGGTACAATTCCCATGCATCAGTGTATAGGGTACACAGATTATGCATTTAAAAAATTCTTTGAAACAGCAAAAAAACAGTCGTGGTTTAAAAATACTATTTTCATTATTACTGCAGATCATTGCAATCAAGTAGCTTATACAGAAGAATATTCAGATAAAATTGTGAATAGAATTGCAGTTCCTATACTAATTTATAAGCCAGGTAGTAGTTTGATAGGCGAAAATAAAGAAATAGCACAACATATTGATATTTTTCCAACTGTTCTAGATTTAATAGGGTTTAATAGGCCTTTTAGAAGTTGGGGTAGAAGTCTAGTTTCGAAAGAAAAAGATATTGAGCCTTATTTGATAAATTATAATACAAATAACTACCATTTTATGAAAGGTAACTATATTTGTGTGTTTGATGGTAAAAAAGCGATTGGATTTTATGGCATAAATGATAAAAAATTTACATCTAATTTGATTGGTAAGCGCAACAAAGAAATGAATGATTTAGAAGTAAGTTGTAAAGCTTTTATTCAAGATTATTTTTCAAAAATTATAGATAAAAAATTAGGTAAGCCTAATACAAAATAACAAAAGATGAAGAAAAAATTAGTTTTAGTAGTCGTTTTAGCACTTGCCATTTTTGCAGGAAAGTATGTGTATGACATGCATATTAATCACAATTTTGAAACTATTTCAGAAAATAAAGTATATAAAAGTGGTGTTATTCCACCCGATGAATTGCCAGAGTATGTTAAAAAATATAAGATAAAAAGCATAATTGATTTACGTTTTCCGGGAACGGGTGATGATGTAAATAATCCTGAAATTCCTGCCGAATTGACTGCAGAGAAAGAAGCAATTGCTAAAATTCCTGGTGTAACCTATTTCAATAATGGCTCAGATCAAGTGCCAACACAAAAAAACTTAGATTATTTCTTTAGTATAATGGATAATCCAGCAAATTATCCGGTATTGATTCATTGTTATCATGGAGTAGGACGCGCTGAAATTTATGCTGCTATTTATAGAATAGAATATGAAAATTGGGATAGAGATGAAGCTAGATTAGCCACACGAGCTCTAGTAAAATGGAGTGCTTTTGATTTAGGAAAACCTAAAGGAGATTTTCTACATAGTTATGTGAAAAGAAATAAGCATGTAAAGTAATCTCCTTAGGATTTTAATTTATATACCGTTAATTATTCCGAAAAAATCAGTTGCATTTAGTGCTGCACCGCCAATTAAGCCACCATCAACATCGGGTTTAGAAAAAATTTCTTTTGCATTATCTGGTTTTACACTTCCGCCATATAAAATAGAAACGTTTTCGGCTACATCAGTACCATACACTTTTTGAATCAAATTTCTAATAAAAGCGTGCATTTCTTGTGCTTGTTCTGGAGAAGCTGTTTCGCCTGTTCCTATTGCCCAAACTGGTTCGTAAGCTAATACAATTTGTTTCCAATCTTCGTTTTTTAAATGAAATAAACCGTCTCTTAGTTGATACTCAACTACATTAAAATGATTATTAGTTTGTCTGTCTTTCAATTCTTCCCCAAAGCAAAAAATAACTGTCATCTCGTGTTTTAGAGCCGTATCTACTTTGTTGGCTAATAAAGCATCTGTTTCATGAAAATAAGCACGTCTTTCGCTATGGCCTAAAATTACAGTATGAACACCAATACTCGTTAGCATACTTGCAGAAACCTCTCCTGTAAATGCTCCACCTTCCGCCTGATGCATGTTTTGTGCCGCAATTTGTATACCGGTTCCTTCTACTAATTCAATTGCTTTTGTTAAAAAAGGGAAGGGAGTAGCCAATACTATTTCTGCATTAGAGGCAGGTTTTCCTTCTTTTATTTCATTAATTAATGTTAGGGCTTGCCCATAATCTTTGTTCATTTTCCAGTTCCCTGCAACAATGTTTTTTCTCATGTTAATTTATTAATTTGTTTATTGTTTCTTTTATTTGTGCATCCGTAGGTTCAATCGCTTTAAAAACAGCAATTTTTCCTTCTTTATCAATAATCATATATCTAGGAATCCAATCCAGTTTGATTGATTTGCCAAAAATACCTTTCATACCATCAGGAATTAAATAATGTTCGCCTTTTACATCAAATTTTTCAATGCCTTTTTTCCACGATTCATAAGATTTATCGCAAGAAAGCGTAATGAAATCAACATTTTCATTATAGCCTTGGTATAAATTTTCTACTTCTGGTTGTGCTTTTAAACAATCTGAACACCAAGAAGCCCAAATGTCAATAAAAATGACTTTTCCTTTGTGTTTTTCTAAAATCGATTTGAAATCAATTTTAGTATTTTCACTGGTAAAAAAAGTAGCTGTTAGTGATTCCTCTTTAAATTCTGTCTGTGCTTGACAAGAAATACTTGAAACGATTAAACTAAATAGTGCAATGATTTTTTTCATTTGTATTGATTTTAAAGTTGGATTTATTTTTTATAAGCTTGAGTTGTTATTTTTTCAAATTCTCTTTTGTTAAATGCTTTTTCTGCAATTCCATCATAAAATTTTATGACATTTCCATTCCATAAATACACAACACCAGGTGTGTCTTTACCTGCGCCAAGTTTTGTCCAAAAAGGAATTATATCAATTACTTTATAAGGAAATTTTGTGCCTGCAAAAGCAAAGAAATCAGGAATTTTTTCAGCTTCTTCATCCATGAAAATAATTCTTACTTCTGGAAAATCTTTATATTTTTTTTGTAAAGCATATAATTCTTTGGCAGCATGACGACAATGTTCGCAACCGGGCACAAAGAAGCAAAATATTTTTCTACCTTTATCAATATCAGAG
>NZ_CALFIG010000113.1 GCF_937876455.1 uncultured Flavobacterium sp. | reverse complement strand
AAAAATAAAATCAATGAAGATAAAGTATCTTCTATTGGCGTAGATATAGCACCAGGTTTTGATTTTATTGTAAATAAATGGATGACAGTAGAAACTTCTTTTTCATTAGTTAATTTTTCATCAACTACTGTTAATCCTAAAGTTGGTGATAATACAACTAACGTAAGTTTTAATGCGAATCCATTTGATTTAAATCCAGGCTCAAGAAGCGTTGGTGGTTTAAGATTAGGTGTTAAGTTTTTGTTTTAATCCTAGTCTTAATACTAGTAACTAATAGGAATATATTAGAAACTATTTAAGTTTAATTTTTTTTTGGTTAGAATAAAAGCTACCTAATTAGGTAGCTTTTATGTTTATTTAATAGGTATAAGTTGTGCCTTCTTTTCCATCTTTTAAGACGATTCCTACAGTGGCTAATTTATCTCTAATTTCATCTGATAATGCCCAATTTTTATTTGCTCGAGCATTATTTCTCATTTCAATTAGTAATTCTATAGTGCCGTCTAATTTCTTTGAATGATTTTCAGATGCATGCTGTGTTTCGCCAAAAGTTAGACCTAATATATCGCTAAAAAATGTGTACAATGTTGTATGTAATAATTCAATATCATTGCTTGTTAAATGCTCTTTACCATCGTTAACGAGGTTTACATATTTAATGCCTTCAAAAAGTTGCGCAATCAATATAGGTGTGTTGAAGTCATCATTCATGGCGTCATAACAACTCTTTTTCCAGTCTTCAATTTGAATAGATGATTTGTTGCTTGCTGTAAGATTTGCTGCTAATTTTAGTCCTTCAACAATTCGTGTGAATCCTTTTTCACTAGCTAACATTGCCTCATTTGAGATGTCTAATACACTTCTGTAATGTGCTTGCATAAAGCAAAAGCGAACAATATTGGGATGGAAAGCTTTCTCAAAGAAATCATTAGCGCCAGAAACAAGTTCCATGGGCAATATATAATTTCCGGTTGATTTACTCATTCGCAAACCATTCATCGTCAACATATTCGTATGCATCCAAAAATTAACGGGGGATTTATGGTTACAGGCTTTTCCTTGCGCTATTTCACATTCGTGATGTGGAAATTTTAAGTCCATTCCGCCACCATGTATGTCAAAAGTTTCTCCTAAATATTTTGTACTCATAGCTGTACATTCCAAATGCCAACCTGGGAAACCTTCACCCCACGGAGAATTCCATCTCATAATATGAGCGGGAGAAGCATTTTTCCATAGTGCAAAATCTTGTGGATTTTTTTTCTCGTTTTGTCCGTCTAAATCTCTAGTGTTTGCAAATAATTCGTCAATATTTCTGTTGCTTAATTCGCCATAATTTAACCCTTTGGCATTGTAAGCAAGTACATCAAAATATACAGAGCCATTACTTTCGTAAGCAAAACCATCTTTAATTAGTTTGTCAATTAATTCTATCTGCTCTAAAATATGGCCTGTAGCTGTTGGTTCAATATCTGGTGGAAGAAAATTAAATGTATCTAAAACCCTGTGAAAATCAACTGTATATTTTTGAACCACTTCCATAGGTTCCAATTTTTCTAACCTTGACTGCTTTACAAAACGATCATTTGCTACATCGCCATCGTCGGTTAAATGTCCCGCATCTGTTATGTTTCTAACATAGCGTACTTTATAATTTACATGTTTTAAATACCTGTAAATAACATCAAAACTCATAAAAGTTCGGATGTTGCCTAAATGTACATTGCTATATACAGTTGGTCCACACACATACATCCCAATATGATCTTCATGTATGGGTTTGAATAGCTCTTTTTTACCACTTAATGTGTTGTAGATATGTAGTTGATTTGTTTTGTATAATTGCATATTTTCTTGTTAGATTTTTTAAAAACGTGTATCAAGTTTTATATACTCTAAAAATTCTTGTCTAACTTTATCTTCTTTGAATTTACCACCAAATTCTGCAGTAACTGTACTGCTTTCAATGTCTTTAATACCTCTTGAATTGACACACAAATGTTTGGCATCGATAATACAAGCGACGTCGTTTGTGTTTAATACTTTTTGCAGTTCATTTACAATTTGAATGGTTAATCGCTCTTGCACTTGTGGTCTTTTTGCAAAATAGTCTACAATTCTATTCATTTTTGAGAGTCCCACTACGGTTCCATTAGAAATATAGGCAATATGTGCTCTTCCAATAATAGGTAATAAATGATGTTCACAAGTAGAATAAACTACTATGTTTTTTTCAACCAGCATTTCGCTGTATTTGTATTTGTTTTCAAAGGTTGAAGAACTAGGTTTTTTAGTAGGATTTAATCCGCCAAAAATATCTTTTACAAACATTTTTGCAACACGATTTGGTGTGCCTTTTAAGCTGTCATCTGTTAAATCTAAACCTAATGTTGTGAGGATATTTTCCACATTTTTTTTAATAGATTCTATTTTTTCTTCATCAGAAATAGCAAATGCATCATCTCTAAGAGGTGTTTCGGCATTTGTTGCAATATGATTGTCGCCTAGGTCGTTTAAAAATTCATCATGTAGATCCATTGTACTATTTTTTATTCCAATTTTTTCGCAAAGATAATTGATTTGCTTTCAAAATCATATATGTTTATTATTTATGCTCAAAATATTTGAAAAGTGATATATTTTATTAAATTTGCTTTTTATATATTTTAAATTTAATCCTTTTTATAATGAAAAAGATTTCACAAATAATTTTTGTTCTTTTTGTAATAAATTTATCCTTTTCTCAGTCAAGTCCTACATGTGCAGGTGCAAATCCAATATGTTCAGGAGGGGTTGCTCCTTTTCCAAATACTACCGGTGCGTCATCATTAGGCTCTCCTGGTTGTTTGGGGTCTGCTCCAAATCCAGCTTGGTTTTATTTTCAAATAGGAACACCTGGAAATCTTGATATTTTACTGCATCAAGGAAGTAATGCGCCTAATTATAATAATCAAGATGTCGATTTTATTTGTTGGGGTCCTTTTAGTTCACCTCAATGTACTGGTTTATATGATTTTCCAAGTACTACAATTGCTAATAATATTGTCGATTGTAGTTATAGTGCAAATGCTACTGAAACAATTAATGTAACGAATGCACAAACGGGGCAATATTATATGCTTTTGGTAACTAATTTTTCAAATAATCCAGGGTTTATCCAAATGGATTTGTTATCATCTTCAACTGCTACTACAAACTGTAATATAGTATGTGGGGTTACATTAGGTGTTGATTTAATGCTTTGTAATTCCACTTCAACAAAGAATTTAACGGCTACATTTGTAACCGCTCCTACAACGGGGGGTACGCCTACATTTCAGTGGTTTTTGAACGGAGTATTGCAACCTGCTCTGACCACACAAACAGTTACAGTTAATCAACCAGGTACTTGGAAAGTTATTACTACACGACCTGGTTGTACAGCTCCAGTTTCTGATGAAGTTGTAATATCAAGCTTTTCAGGCTTACCTATATCTACCCCTCCACCGATTACGATTTGTACGAATGCTTCACCTGCGCTTTATAATTTGAACAGTAATATTCCTTCGATTATGGGTTCACAGTCTATAGGAGATTACGATTATGGTTTTTATTTGACAGCTGCTG
>NZ_CALFIG010000112.1 GCF_937876455.1 uncultured Flavobacterium sp. | reverse complement strand
GTCCATTAAGAACCCTAAAATCGTGCCCGTGTAAATGCATAGGGTGTCGCATCATGGAACCATTATAAATAATCATACGAACGTTCTCGCCCTTTTTAATTAAAATCTTGTCAGATTCAGATACAACTTGATTATCCATACTCCATACATACCTATTCATATTGCCTGACAACTCAAACTTAATGACTTTAGTTGGAGCTTCTTTTGGCAAAGAGGTGTTATGTAGAGATTTAAGCATGGAGTAGTTCAAAGTAACAATATCAGATAGTGCGTTACTATTGTATTGATTTTCCTTGTCCTCCTTTAATTGAGCATTACTGGCGCCGGTGATTTCTGGATACATCACTACGTTCATGTCCATTTGATTCAAACTCATATTCATTCCCATATCATCTAAATCTCCATTCATTTTCATCATTGAGTTCATCATCTTCATTCCTTCAAAATACTTTAACCTTGGAAGTGGCGCCATATTTTGTTTTTCTCCTTCGCCAATGTATAGCAAGCTCCTGTTTATTCTATCCTCTGATGTAGCTTGAAATGCAAAAGATTTATTCTTTTCAGGAATGGTCAAAACAATATCATACGTTTCAGAAACAGCAATGATTAGTCTGTCAACTTCAGTAGGTTCAACATCATTACCATCATTTGCTACCACTTGGAATTTACCTCCACCGTAGTTTAACCAAAAATAGGTAGATGCACCAGCGTTAGATATTCTCAATCTTACCTTATCCCCAGCTTTGAATTGAGACAATTGACTTTCTTGGCTTCCATTCAATAAGAACTTGTCATAATACACATCACTCACATCCATTGCCAACATGCGCTTAAATTCATTTTTAACTTTAGTAGCAAAATGACCTTCTTTTATAGCTTCAGCATAACTTTGAGTTGAACCTTTTCTAATTGCAAACCAATCGGTAGCATTATGTAACATCCTGTGCACATTTTTTGGATTGTAATCTGTCCACTCACTAATGATTACAGGAATAGTTGGTAAATCATCTACCCCCTTTCTAAAAGAAGTATCATCACTTTTTTTATTCAATATCATTGAGCCATACATCCCAATTTGTTCCTGCAAACCAGAATGACTATGATACCAATGGGTGCCATTTTGAACAATGGGGAACCTATATACATGAGTTGTATTTGGCTCAATTGGCATTTGAGTTAAATAAGGAACTCCATCTTCTTTATTAGGAAGAATAAGTCCATGCCAATGGAGAGAGGTTGCTTCTTTCAACTCGTTGTATACATGAATTTCTGCTGTATCACCTTGTGTAAAGGTTAATGTAGGCATTGGTATTTGTCCATTAACAGCAATTGCTCTTTTAGTTTTACCTGTAAAATTTACCAAAGTGTCTTTTACATGTAAATCATACCTCACAACCTTTTGTGCATAAAGATTAACAGACGCACAAAAGAAACCAATTACAACAAGGTAAATTGATAATTTATTTAATTTCATTTTTTACTTTTTATTGTATAGTTTCAACTACTTTACCACAGGTTAACATTTGATTGCCATAATATGGATTCTTAATCTTGTTTTCTAAACTTAACCAATTAGCACCTTTACCTTTATTCGCCATAGGACAAAATTGATAGTAAATAGGCATTTCAGATTTAGAGACTTTTATTACAGCATAAAGGTTTTTAGACAAACTCATAAAATGGTCTCTTTGGTGTGTGATTTCTTTTGTTTCACTGATATGTTCAGCGTCCTCCTTTAAATCATTAACTACTTTCGTCCATTGGGCATGAGTATCAGTGTTAAGTTCACTCATTTTAACTTCTTGTATTGCAATTAAAAGTGTTTTTGAGACATTGGACGAACTTGTACCATCGCTTTTCACAAGCGCATCTTTTAATTGTATATATGCACTCAAAACCTTGTTTATACCTGTGTTTGTTTGCGCGTTTGCAATAGTTGCAAATAATATAATGGCGGTAGCCATCAATAATTTTATTGATTTCATTTTATTAAATTTTAGTAAATGTAAATTTTCAAGTTATACAACTTGACCAAAGAGAAATATAGCTTATGCTATTTTAGGAGGATGCCAAATTGAAATATCTACCTCATTGTAGAAGGAAGGCTTATACATATTGTACTTCTTTGGAGTTGTACAAAAAAATGTAGTTTCTATAATAACTTCTTTTTTGCAGACATAACTATTTGAACAAACAGAAGTGCAAGCACAGTTGTGATGGGTACATTTTTGATTACAATCGTGACCCATATCCTTACTATGCGACTTGCAACAATCAGACTTAGCTTTAGCCTTGGTCGTGTTTAAAAAAGAAGTTGCCTTAGTTGATTTGTGTGGCTTTTTACATGCATATAGATTGTTGGAGTAAAGATTTACTCCAATTACTAATAGAAATAATATAATTATCTTCTTATACATTACGTATGTAAAGGTATAATAAAACAAGATAAAATGAGACATTTATTACATCCTGTTCAATTTAATTATAAATTTATTTATCTAAAATTTAACAATATTTGACAATTTAATTAAAGAATAAAATCAAACCCACCATACACATCAGCAATCTCTTCCTTGGTAATCCCCAAGTACCTCCTGCTAACGTGCGTGCTTGAGTGATTCAATATCATTGAAATTTTTAAGAAAACGTCTTCTGACCTGTTATTCTCATCATACAAGAAACGAGCTCCCGATTTACGTAGCGA
>NZ_CALFIG010000111.1 GCF_937876455.1 uncultured Flavobacterium sp. | reverse complement strand
ACCATCCTGAAGGTTCCAAAAATCTTGTAGATATCAAATTCAATATCTAAAAAAATAACTTTATACGAAACCAAAGCTAGTATTAAGAACTACAACTCAACATCGAACACCCAATTTTGGTACGTGCCCAATCAGGTCTTTTAATAAACCATTTTTCATATTCTGGTTGTTCGTCATACGGTTTTTTAAGCAACGCATGTAATTCGTTTAACAGAGCTAAATTTCCTTTTTCAGCTTCCTCAATGGCAAGTTGAGCCATGTAATTACGCAATACATATTTTGGATTAACCCTATCCATAGCTTTTTTTCTATGCGTATCAGTTACTTTATTTATTAGCAAACGATTCAGGTAATTTACAAACCAAGTATGCCATTTTTTGAGCGTGTTTTCAGTTGTTTGCTCTAAACTATAAAAAGAAGGTGTAATTTTATCATACGCTTCCTCAGCCGTTTCTTCTTGACGAATAGTACTTAACAAACGAAAGAAAATAGTCATGTCGGTTTCTTGTAAAGCTAAATTAGAAGTAAGTTGGTTGACTAAATCTTCATCGTTTTCTAAAATTTCAGCCAAACCTAATTTTTGACACATCATTTTTGTATAAGCCAATGAATAGCTTGTGGCAAAATTATGTAAAATAGTTTCTAAGGCTGCGGCATCTTCTATAAGTGGGTATAAGGCATTGGCTAATTGGTACAAATTCCATAAAGCAATATCTCCTTGATTTCCAAAACGATAACGTTTGTGTTGATGGTCTGTTGTGTTAGGTGTCCAATCTGGATTGTAGTCTTCTAGCCAGCCATAGGGTCCGTAATCTATCGTAATGCCGTGAATAGACATATTATCTGTATTCATTACACCGTGCACAAAACCTACCCGTTGCCATTCTATTATGAGTTGTTGGGTAGATTCACAAACGTGTTTGAAAAACTGCAAGTATTTGGTTTTACCATTGTCCGTAATAGCCGAAAAATAAGTAGAAATAACAAAATCAGTCAGTTTTTTTAAATTTTCTAAATCATTTTGGGCACTAAATAATTCGAAGTTGCCAAAACGAATAAACGAAGGTGCCACCCGACAAACAATTGCTCCTTTTTCTAAAGCAGGATTCCCGTCGTAAAGTACGTCTCTTACCACTTGTTCTCCTGTTTCTAGTAAGGCTAATGAACGCGTAGTAGGAACGCCCAGATGATACATGGCTTCGCTGCATAAATGCTCTCTGATTGACGAACGCAAAACGGCAAAACCATCGCCTCTTCTAGAGTAGGGTGTGGGACCAGCTCCCTTTAATTGAATAGCCCAACCGTTGATTTCCCCTAAATTGATAGCTCTACCATCACCTAATTGCCCTGCCCATTGCCCAAATTGATGCCCTGCGTAATTCATAGCATAGGGTTTTGAATTAGTGCCAATTTCATTACCCGAAAAAATGTTTTTAAACGTTTCAGAGGCTAAAAAAGCAGAATCTAAACCTAATATATCAGCTGTTTCAGTAGCTATATGTAACAGTTTTGGAGCCGTTACTT